>JAWWDH010000608.1:0-1929 GCA_033720015.1 Pseudomonas sp. | reverse complement strand
GTCAGCGGAACCAGCCTGATTTCACCGGGCTTTGGCTGTTGTCGACCCAATGTATGGACTCCTCCTACCTAGGTGACTAGGTTGGGTGTCGACCAAAACGCCCACGAAGGAGTCCATACATGGCTAAGTTAAACGTAATTGGGGTCGACCTGGCAAAGAATGTGATTCAGGTATCCGTACTGTCAGGCAATAACCGGACGCTGTGCAACCGTGCGTTAAGCCGGAGCAAGTTCGCTGAGTTCCTGGCTCGCCAACGCCCCTGCCTGGTGGCATTCGAAGCCTGTTCCACCGCCCATTACTGGGCTCGCGTTGCTTCTCGATCTGGCCATCAGGTCAAGATTATTCCGGCCAAGGCGGTCGTGCCGTTCCGTCAGGGCCATAAGACCGACGAGAACGATGCTTTGGCGGTGGCTGAAGCCGCTCGGCGACCGAACATCAAGCAAGCACCGTTGAAGACCGTCGAACAACAAGGGATGCAGGCCATTCAGCGTTCAAGGGAGTTATTACTGCATCAGCGGGTTGCCCTGTCCAACCATATCCGCGGCCTGTTGATGGAGTTCGGTATTGTCATCCCGCAGGGCTTCGCGACTTTGTATCGGCAGTTGCCAGAGGTTCTGGAAGATGGTGAGAACGAACTGCCAGATCTTTATCGCCCGACGCTTAATCTGTTGTATCAGCGGCTATGTGATCTGCGCGAGGACATTGATCGGTTGAACGAGACCATCAAGGCGTTGGTCGAGCACCACCCGGTCTGTCGGCGGCTCACTGCACTGGAAGGCATCGGTCCGGTCTGTTCGGTGCTGCTCTATGCCACCTTGGGCAGCGGCGAAGCCTTCACCAACGGCCGGCAGTTCTCTGCCTACCTGGGGTTGACCCCGAAGCAGTTCAGTAGTGGTGGCAAGGTCAACCTGGTGGGTATCAGCCGACAGGTAGCCAACAGGCGCTTACGTGCCGTATTGATCCAGGGCGCCAGGGCCTATGTGTATCGCCTGAAAAAACCAAAGACTGCAAAAGACCGTTGGTTGTGGGCCATCATCGAACGCAACGGCAAGTGCAAAGCCGCTGTTGCGCTGGCCAACAAGAACGTCCGCACGGCCTGGGCGATGTTGACCCAAAATACCGAATACCAGCGTTATCCACGGGCTGCGTGAGGCGCAGCCCGTAAGGAGTTCAGCGAGAGACCAAGATCAGATAGAAGATATCCGCTCCGGTGAAACCTGATCCGAAACGAGGCCTACGAGTCCAACGACCCAAAGAGGTACCGGGGTGCGCATACATTGAGGGCTGGGAGATAGCGTCTCCATCAAAAAGCCGAATATACATACGCGTCTTATGTCTGAATCAAAATCCCTCGCAAACAAGGAGGAGTCCATATACGTTTCGGAACTAGAGACCTCCTTGTAACGAATCTACAACTTTGGCCGTCATGGGACCTTTGAGGAATTCCTTTGCGCTCTCGCGAGCTACACGAGCATGAACGCCCAGCGAGACTTTTACTATAGTTACCAGCAATCGCTTAAAAACACAGTGCAGGTGAAATGTGCCAGGACACAGAAGGGAGTAACGAAATGAATGGAGATGCTCAAGGTGTTCGGTGGTCTTGCCGGGCAATGTTATTCGTGTTGCTCATATTGTCACCCTCCGGGGTATCAGCCGGATTAGAAACTGGCATCAAGGTTGATTTCAACGGTCAGCCCCGCTGGTACGACCTGTACGTTCCGGACGGCGTGGGAGATCAGCCCGTGCCACTTGTCATCGACATGCACGGGTACTCGGTCGAAAGCGATGACCAACGTCGCCGCTCCGGATTCCGCGAACTTGCAGATTCTCAACGATTCATCGTCGCCTGGCCGCAGGGTCAGGGAAGCCAGTGGAACGCCGCGTTTGGAGCTGCCGGCACGAACGATGTGGGCGCACTGCGCGTGATCG
>JAWWDH010000607.1:0-1934 GCA_033720015.1 Pseudomonas sp. | reverse complement strand
TCGCGCTGCTCTCGTTCTCCTCGGGGCTCCCCCTCGCCCTGGTCTGGATCGCCATCCCCGACTGGATGCGAAACGCCGGGGTCGATATTCGCATCGTCGGCCTGATCACCCTCGCCCAGGCCCGATGCGATCAGCCAGCGATTGCCCACTGTGCGATCGGTCACCACCTCGCGCTGCTCGACCTTGCCCTCGGCATTGACCACCATCGCAACGGCAGTGCCGCGCGGTGTGCGCGTAATACCCTGCTGCGGCGCCAGAATCGCATCACTCTTGGCGCCAGCAACCAGGTTCGCGTGCACAAACATGCCAGGCAGCAGCAGTCGATCGGGGTTGGGGAATACCGCGCGCAGGATGACCGAACCGGTGCCCTCGTCAACACTGACCTCGGAAAACTCCAGCTTGCCCTCCTGGGCGTAGCGACTGCCGTCTTCAAGTGTCAGCGTCACGGTGGCAGCATTGTCGCCTGCGCGCTGCAGACGACCGGCCTCCAGATCACGACGCAGATCCAGCATCTCGCGCGAAGACTGGGTAATGTCCACATAAATGGGATCAAGCTGCTGGATGGTTGCCAGTGGCTGGGCCTGGCCACTGGTGACCAGCGCCCCCTCGCTGACCGCTGAGCGGCCGATCCGACCGTCAATGGGTGCCAGCACGCGGGTGTACCGCACATTGATACGCGCCTCATCGAGCGCAGCCTGGGCCTGCAGGCTGGCAGCCCGGGCTTCGTCGAACGCCTGCTGACTGACCGCATTCTCCTTCACCAGAATGCCGTAGCGCTCGGCCAGAGAACGGGTCGAGATACTGCTTGCCTCGGCACTCTTCAGCGCGGCCTGATAAACATCGTCGTCGATCTGATAAAGCTGCTGGCCGGCCTTGACTTCAGCGCCTTCATCAAACAGACGTTTCTCCAGGATGCCGTTCACCTGAGGACGCACTTCAGCAACCCGATATGCAGTGGTTCGACCGGGAAGAGTATTGGTCAACAGGAAGCGTTCGGCCTTGAGCGTGACCACGCCAACCTCTGGCACCTGCTGTTGTTGCTGCTGCCCGCCCTGTTGTTCGGCGTCCTGGCAGGCGCTGATCAGCAACAGGGATGCAAGAAGCGGGAAGAGAGCAGCGCGCGCTGGCTTCATCGGCATGGTGAATCCTCGTGAAAAACCGTTATGTCTGATTAGGCGCATGCCCCTTGGGTCCCGTTAGGGGCATCACTGATTGGCGCACAATATACTTACATTCACTCCTGTCTGTAAATTGTTTTGGTCTTACGATAACATTCGCTCACAACTTGGCCACCATGGCCCCCGCTCCCTGTTTTCCGCTCGAGACTTGCATGGCCAGACGCACAAAAGAAGAAGCCTTTGAAACCCGCGAAAGCATCCTCGACGCCGCCGAGCAGTGCTTCCACAAAAAAGGTGTTTCACGCACCTCCCTGAGTGATATCGCCCAGGCAGCCGGCGTGACCCGGGGAGCAATCTATTGGCATTTCCAGGATAAGGCAGACCTGCTGGAGGCCCTGTTCCAGCGCATTCAGCTGCCACTGGCATCGCTCAATCAGGCAGCCCGCGATGCCAGCGCCCCGAATCCGCTGGAGCGTTTTCGCGAGCTCCTGGTGACCGTGCTCAAGCGCCTGGAGTCAGACCCGTCATCGCGCCGGGTGAACGAGATCCTGTTACTCAAATGCGACTACATCGACGAGCCCTGCACGCAGAAAAAGCACCTGCAGACCATGAACCGGCACCATGATGACAACCTGCGCACATCCCTGATGCTGGCCATTGCCAGCGGCGAACTACCCGCTGACCTGGATATCGATATGGCCCTGTTCTGTGCTCACTCGTTCATTTACGGTGTACTGCATCAATGGCTGATGCAGCCGCAGCAGCTCAGCCTGGTAGAGCGGGCAGATGACATTGCTGCCACGCTGCTGGACATGC
>JAWWDH010000606.1:0-1940 GCA_033720015.1 Pseudomonas sp. | reverse complement strand
GCCACATCCTTCAACCCTTTGTCGGCGGTTTCCACCAACTGGTTCAGGCCATTGGCCAGATTGAGGAAGAAGCCTTGCTTGCCGGCTTGGCTGATGCGCTGGGTGAAATCGCCCTCGCTGGCAGCCTTGACCAGTTGCCCGACCTCTTCTTCGACGGCCACCTCCAGGGTGCGGTCCAACCACTCCACCACCGAGCCGAGGCGCTCGCCGTTGGCGCCGAATACCGGGTTTACGGTTAGCCTGAAGATGCGTCCGCCGACCTCGATCTGTGCGGTGTGCGTGCTGTTGAGGCGGGCGAGCATGCCTTTCTGATGTTCCGGGTTCTTATGGAACTGGTCGATGCTGGAGCCCATCAGCTTGCCTGCGTCGAATTGCGGCAGGGCCTTGCGGATATCGCTCTCAGCCGTCTGCAACATGCTTTGCACGGTCTTGTTGGTGTAAATGATGGTGCGCTCGTTGTCGGCGATCATGACGTTGGCCGACACGTTGTCCAGAGCGCTCTTGACCCGGGCATTGTCGCGGGCCGCGACGGCAGACTTTTGCAGCGAGGCGAGCATGGATTTGACGGCAGCCATCACGCTGTTTTCAATCACCACGGGGGGCAGGTCGAGGTCGAGGCGACCTTCGGCAATGCTGGTGGTTATGCTTGCCAGTTCCTTGGGGTCGGCGCCGAGTTGGCGCTTGACGCTGCGAATCAGCAGGAACGCGAGTAGGCAGGCTAGCAGGGTCGAGAGGGCGCCAATGGCCAGCAGCAGCTGAATGGTGCTGTGAGCATCCTCTTTGGTTTGCACACCTTGCTGGTCGACCAGCTTGCTTTCGTAATCGATCAGCGCGGTGATGTCATTCAAATTTTCGTACTGTGCCGTTCTCAGGTTGCTCAGCAGATAGCTCTGCGCCCTTTCATACAATCCGTTGTCAAAGAGTCGCTGATATTCTGCGACACCCGCGCGGAAGCCTTTTTCTGAAGACTGAAGCCCCTGCAGGATTTGCCGCCCTTGTTCCGTAGTAACGGCCTGCTCGAGTTTGGCTTGCAGCTCATCTGCGGTTTTCTCCGCGTCCCTGATCTGCTGATTCTGCGTTTTGACCATCTCCGCATCGTCGCGGGCAATCAGCATGGTGCGCACGGAGCGGGCGATGGAGTTGGTCTGGTCGATGTAGTTATTGGCTAAGACAACTTTGGGAAAGCTTTGCAGCACCATCTCTTCGAGGCTTGTGCGCAGGTTATCGATCTGTTTCACGCTCAATGCAATTAGTAGCATCAGCAACGCCACCAGGGTGGCAAAACAGAGGGACAGCCGCTGGACCAGGGTCAGGTTGGTCAGATTCATTGTGATCTCCTTGTGTTGCTCTGGTGAGTTCCTTCAGGTGTTGCTGTGATCGATCAGGGCCAGCTCGTCACTGGACATCAGTTTTTCGATGTCCACCAGGATCAGCATGCGCTCTTCCACCGATGCCAGGCCCATCAGGTACTCCGTGTTGAAGGTGCTGCCAAACTCCGGAGGTGGCTTGATGGCTTCTCCGCCCAGGGCAATCACATCGGACACGGAGTCCACCACGACGCCGATGATGCGTTTCAGTACGTTGAGAATGATCACTACGGTGAACTGGTCATAGGTCACCGCAGCCAGGTTGAATTTGATACGCAGGTCGATGATCGGCACGATGGCGCCGCGCAGATTGATGACTCCTTTGATAAAGGCCGGGCTGTTGGCGATGGCCGTGACTTGGTCGTAGCCGCGTATCTCCTGCACGCGCAGGATGTCGATGGCGTATTCCTCCTGGCCCAGAGTGAAGGTCAGAAACTCCTGGGTGGGTTCGCTACTGCGGATGCTCTCACTGCTGTTATGCATGGTTTGCTACTCCTTGGCCGGCGAGACGGGGCAGGGCATCGATGTCGAGAATCAGTGCCACGCTGCCATCGCCCATGATGGTGGCGCCGG
>JAWWDH010000605.1:0-1943 GCA_033720015.1 Pseudomonas sp. | reverse complement strand
GGCGAGCGTTTCGCGCCCTGCGAGCCGTTGCGCAAGCTGGCGGAAAGCGGCGGCAGCTATTACTAATTTATTAATGTGAAGAGTGAGGCGTAGAGGGTGAGGGGTTAAACACCTCACACCTTACGTCTTACATTCACGTTTTTTTCTACAGCCCTTGAAATCCTTCCGGCCAGCCCCATCTTTCTGTACATAAGTCAAACCCAAGCAAGGAACATGAAGATGTCAGAAGCTGTGCATACCGAAACTCATGGTTTTCAAACCGAAGTCAAACAACTGCTCAACCTGATGGCCCATAGCCTCTATTCCAATAAAGAGGTGTTTCTGCGCGAGCTGGTGTCCAACGCCGCCGATGCCGCCGACAAGCTGCGCTTCAAGGCGCTTTCTGACAGCAGCCTTTATGAAGCTGACGGCAACCTGCGGGTACGTCTGGTACTGGACAAAGACAACAAGACGCTGACCATTTCCGATAACGGCATCGGCATGAGCCGCGACGAGGTTATCGAGCACCTGGGCACCATTGCCAAATCCGGCACCAAGGCCTTTTTTGGTCAGCTGTCCGGTGATCAGGCCAAAGACTCCCAGCTGATCGGCCAGTTCGGTGTTGGCTTCTACTCCGCCTTTATCGTGGCCGACAAGGTGACCGTGCTCAGCCGTGCTGCCGGCCAGCCCACCGACCGCGGTGTGCGCTGGGAGTCCGACGGTGACGGCAGCTTCACCGTGGCCGACATCGAAAAAGAGGGTCGCGGCACCGACGTGATCCTGCATTTGCGTGAAGCCGAGCTGGAATTCCTCGATGACTGGCGCCTGCGCAGCATCATCGGCAAGTATTCCGACCACATCAGCATCGCCGTGGAAATGTGGAAAGACGGTGAGCCCGAGCAGACCGACGAAGACGGCACCGTTACCTCTCCTGCCACCGAAGGCGAATGGGAGCAGGTCAACAAGGCCACGGCCCTGTGGACCCGCGCCAAGGGCGAGGTGAGCGACGAAGAATACCAGGAATTCTACAAGCACATCTCCCACGACTATCAGGATGCCCTGGCCTGGAGCCACAACAAGGTAGAAGGCAACCAGGAATACACCAGCCTGCTGTATGTGCCGGCCAAGGCGCCGTTCGACATGTGGAACCGGGAGCAGAGCCACGGCCTCAAGCTGTATGTGCAGCGGGTGTTCATCATGGATGACGCCGAGCAGTTTATGCCAACATACTTGCGGTTTGTGAAAGGGGTGCTCGACTCCAACGATCTGCCGCTGAACGTGTCGCGCGAAATTCTGCAAGACAACAAGATCACCGCCCAGCTGCGCAAGGCCTGCAGCAAGCGGGTGTTGTCCATGCTGGAACAGATGGCGAAGAACGACGCCGATAAATATCAGGGCTTCTGGAAAGAGTTCGGCAACGTGCTGAAAGAAGGCCCGGCCGAAGACTACGCCAACCGCGAGCAAATTGCCGGTTTGCTGCGCTTTGCCAGCACTCATAACGACTCCGATGCTCAGACCGTGTCGCTGGATGACTACATAGCGCGCATGAAGGAAGGTCAGGACAAGATCTACTACATCACCGCCGACAGCTATGCCGCCGCCAGCCACAGCCCGCACCTGGAAATCTTCCGCAAGAAGGGCATTGAGGTGCTGCTGATGTGGGAGCGGGTCGACGAGTGGCTGATGAACCACCTGAGCGACTTCAAGGACAAGCAGTTTGTGTCCGTGACCAAGGGCGAACTGGATCTGGGCGAGCTGGACGACGAAGAAACCAAAAAAGCCCAGGAAGAAGCCAAGGAAGCGCTGGCGCCGCTGCTGGAGCGGGTCAAGACTGCGCTGGGCGAAGAAGTGAAAGAAGTGCGTCTGACTCACCGTCTGACCAGCACGCCTTCGTGTGTGGTGGCCGATGAGCATGACATGAGCACCCAGATGATCAAGCTGATGCGCTCTGCCGGTCAGCCGGT
>JAWWDH010000604.1:0-1944 GCA_033720015.1 Pseudomonas sp. | reverse complement strand
TTCAACGTCAAAAACCTGATCGGCGCGGATCAGGAAGCCGCGCAAGTTCGCCAGGAAATGAACCGCGAACTGATCCAGCAACTGGTCCTGCGCCTGCAACAGATCAGCCCGCAACAGCTGGACCAACTGCAGCAAACCGCAGAAGCCAAGGCCAAGGCTGAAGCCGACGCCCTGGAAGCTGCTCGCCAGCAACAAGCGGCACAACCGCAGCAGTCGCCGATTCAACTGCCGATTCCGGCTCAGTAAGCCTGCCGGGCCGCGCAAGCGGCCCCGCTTCGCACCGCGATGAAACTCAACCCCGCACAACTCGGCAAACACCTGCAGGGTGCTCTCGCGCCTGTGTATGTGATCAGTGGCGACGAGCCGCTGCTGTGCCAGGAGGCCGCCGACGCCATTCGCGCCGCAACGCGCGAGCAAGGCTTCAGCGAACGCCAGGTATTTAACGCCGACAACAACTTCGACTGGGGCAATCTGCTGCAAGCCGGCGCCAGCCTGTCGCTGTTTGCCGAAAAACGCCTGCTGGAGCTACGCCTTGGCAACGGCAAACCCAGCGACAAGGGTGCCGCGCTGCTCGAATACCTGGCCCGCCCGGCCGAGGATACCGTGCTGCTGATCAGCCTGCCCAAGCTCGACGGCAACGCGCAGAAGAGCAAGTGGGGCAAGGCGTTGATCGAAGGCGCACACACCCAGTTCGTGCAGATCTGGCCGGTCGATGCCCACCAACTGCCACAATGGATTCGCCAGCGCCTGGCGCAATCAGGCCTAAGCGCCAGCGCTGAAGCCGTGGACATGATCGCCATACGCGTCGAAGGCAACCTGCTCGCGGCGGCGCAAGAAATCGAGAAACTCAAACTGCTGGCCGAAGGCACGCAGATCGATGTCGACACCGTGCAAGCGGCGGTCGCCGACAGCGCGCGCTTTGATGTGTTCGGCCTGATCGATGCGGCCCTGAATGGCGAGGCGGCCCACGCCCTGCGCATCCTCGAAGGCCTGCGTGGGGAAGGCGTGGAGCCGCCGGTGATTCTCTGGGCACTGGCTCGGGAAGTCCGCCTGCTGGCCACCATCGCCCAGCAATATGCCCAGGGCATGCCGCTGGACAAGGCGTTCAGCTCAGCGCGCCCACCGGTCTGGGATAAGCGTCGCCCGCTGGTCAGCAAAGCCCTGCAACGCTTATCCGCCGCGCGCTGGGCTGCCTTGTTGCAGGACGCCCAACAGATCGACGCGCAGATCAAAGGCCAGGCGCAGGGCGACCCCTGGACGGGCCTAAGCCTGCTGACCCTGAACCTCTGCGGGCAGCGTTTGGCAATCCACGGCTAGACCCCAGCCGCTGGACTTTTCCCGCAGTGCGGATCATGCTCCTCTCGCCTGTACCCGACAGGCCATTGACCGAGGAAACGTCATGGCGAAAAAGACCAAGCACGGCCCCAACAAGGCCAAATCCCTGATCGCTCAACCGCTGTTTCGCAGCCGTCAGGAAACGCCCGGCAAAGGCAAAGGCAGCTACCGCCGTGAAGCCTCCCAGCAAAACTGGGTGGCTTCACACTTTCTGGCCGCCTGAAACGCCCGCCACAGCCCGCCAACACCCGCACATCAGCTCAATCATGCTAAGGTTACGGCCTGCAAAATGTGCCGAGATCACCATGCCTTACCTGCTTCTTCGGGGCTTGTCCCATAGCGCCACCGCCTGCGCCCTGCTGCTGCTGACCGCCTGCGCCGAAGCGCCTGCACAGCCGCTGGCCGCCACGCCGATCACGGCTACCGCTGCACCCGCGAGCCCAATTGCGAGCGCTGTCCTCAGCCCCACGCCACTGCTCAGCTTTGATGAATGGCGCACGCTGCTACGCAGCGATGCCATTGCCGCCGGTATCGATGCAGACTTGTTCGACCGCACATTTTCCGGCATCACCCTTGACCCACGGGTTGTCACCTCGGACAGCAGCCAGC
>JAWWDH010000603.1:0-1945 GCA_033720015.1 Pseudomonas sp. | reverse complement strand
GGTTCGCGAGGTCGTCGGCGCGCTTGGCTTGCCGTTACAAATGGTGGTGCTGGGCAACTGGAATCGCTGCCTGACGGATGCGGCTGAAGGCCGTGTCGACCTGGTGATTGCTTACCGCTCGGCCGAGCGCGAACGTAGCCTGGTGTTCAGTACGGTGCCTTTGTTGCGCGAAGAAGTGTCGGTGTTTTACAACCGGCGCAAGCCACTTAAGGTGTCCCGCCTAGAAGATCTTGCGCACTACCGTGGCGGCCTGCTTTTTGGTGAGAGTTACGGTCAGGCCTTTGATCGTTTTGTGGCGGACAACGGCAATATCGAGTGGGTGGCGAGCAATCAGCAGAACTTCGGCAAGCTGATCCGTGGGCGGATTGACTTCATTGCCCATGAACGGCGCACCGGCAAGTTGTTTCTCGAATACCTGCCCGGCGCTGCCGATATTGATGTGCTGCCGCTGACCCTGGCCGTGGATCATCTGTATTTCGCCGTGTCGAAACGCTCGCCACTGGTGACGCGCATGGCTGATATAGATCAGCAGTTACAGCGCTTGAAATCCGCGAATAACGTCGAGCGCTGGTTGCATGAAAGCGAGCAGGCCTATCGCACCTCGCAGGCGCAAGCGGATGAGCAACCATGAAGTCATGGCAGGTGGCTCAATCGGGCGAGCTGTCGCGGCGTTTGCTGCGTTTTATTTTGCTCTTCAGCCTGTGCTTCACCTTGTTGGCCAGCGCGCTGCAGTTGTACTTCGAATACCGCCGCGAAATGCAGGGCATAGACTCGCGCCTTGAGCTGATTCAGCGCGGCTATCTGGCGAGTATCGAGCGCAACTTATGGGATTTAAATCAGCCGCAACTGGACGTACAACTGCGCGGGCTGGTGGATTTTCCCGACATCGCCTGGGTGCGCCTGCGCAGCGCTGATTTTGACCTGCTACACGGCCAACAACTGCCTGCCGAGGCCGCGCGCATTCAGCGCTTCGATCTTGCTTACCACTTGGCTGACGCCGAGCAGCGCGCGCTCGGCTACCTTGAGGTTGGCGTCGATCTGGCCGCGGTGCACCACCGCCTGTATGCCAGTGGCTTATCTAACTTGTTGTGGATGGGCTTATTCATCTGCGGCTTGGCGATAACCCTGTCCTGGTTATTTCACCGCCTGGTTACCCGCCATCTATTGGCCATGGCAGGGTTTTCGCAGCGCCTTGCTGGTGGCGAGTGGACGGTACCCTTGCAGTTGGAAAAGCGCCCAGGGGCTCCAGAAGACGAGATTGATGCGGTGGCCCATGCGCTGGACGAGATGCGCCAAGCAATTGTTACGGACATGCGTCAGCGTGAGGCTGATCGCCTGGTGCTGGAAGACAAGAAAGACGAACTGCAAAAAATGGTCGAGCGCCGCACCGCCAGTTTGTACAGCGCCAAGGAGGAGGCGGAAGCGGCGAACCTGGCCAAGTCTCGCTTCCTGGCCACCATGAGCCATGAGTTACGCACGCCACTCAACGGCATTCTCGGCATGGCTGAGTTGCTGCGCGATGCGTCATTGGACGAACTATCCCGGCGGCGTTTGCATGCCCTGCATCGAGCGGGCGATGGTCTACTGGCATTACTCAACGATCTTCTCGACTTTGCCAAGCTGGAGGAGGGTGAAGCCAAGGCCGAAATGGTCAGTTTTTCTCTGCGGCAACTGATCGACGAGGTGCTTACGCTGCTTGAGCCCCGTGCGCAGGCCAATGCCACGCTTCTGTTGCAGCGACTGGATCCACAGCTCGGCGAGCACTTTTACGGGCCTGAGCAGTTTTTACGTCAGGTGCTGACCAACCTCTTGGCCAATGCCATCAAGTTCACCCAAAACGGCACTGTCGAGTTGCGCGTGGTGCTGTTGCAGCAGTCTGAAGGTCGCCAGAGCCTACGGATCGAGGTGCAAGATAACGGCATCGGTATTCCTGAGAGCGTGCAGG
>JAWWDH010000602.1:0-1948 GCA_033720015.1 Pseudomonas sp. | reverse complement strand
TCTATACTCGTGGTGAGCCCATAAGGAGACGCGCCATGAGCCAGCCCCGACAACTGGACAATCCGCTGTATAGCCTGATTTATAACGAGCAAGTCGCCGCCTTCAACGCGCAAAAACCCAAAGACACAGTCGTTGACCTGAGCGACGGCGATTTTCGCGGCCTCGACCTGCGCGCCTTGGATGCCCAGGGCATCAACTTCACCAACGCCTACTTTCGCGGTACCGACCTGCGCGGCCTTGATCTGCGCAACGCCCAACTCGAAGGCGCCAGCCTGGCCCATGCACAGATCTCAGGGGCTTACTTCCCGGCTGCACTGACGGCTGACGAAATTCTTATGTCGGTCAACTTCGGCACCCGCCTGCGCTATAACACCCGCTGAGTAACGCTGACCGGCAATAGCAATCTCAAGCAGCCACCGCTGCCGTGGAAGCAAAACGACACCCGGCCTGGGTGAATACCAAATGGCCGCTACACTTCAGGCATGAGCGCCAATCTGACTCCACCCGCGCGCATGTCTAGCAGCGCAAGGAGGCTTAATGAACGATGAGTTGCAACATCTGAAGAACCTCGGCAAAACGTCGGCCCAGTGGTTACATGCGGTCGGTATCCACAGCGCCAATGACTTACGCCGGCTAGGCGCCGTAAGTGCCTATCGAGCGGTGCGCGCACGGGGATTCAGAGCATCCAAGGTGCTGCTTTACGCGATTGAAGGCGCGCTGCTGGACGTGCACTGGAACGACCTGTCACCAGGCCACAAGGCCCAACTAAACGGCCAACTCGAAGAAAGTTCACATAACAACAAGAGCTAGCTCACAACCCCTTAGCCTTTTGATTTACCTGAGGCGCGCTGGCCACTATTGTTTTAGGGACGTTCGTGCGGTTTAGTATGCCCAGCCAGTTCAAGGAAATTCGCTCATGTATTTACTCGGGGAGCAACCGGCTTACGCCGATCAGCTGATCAACCGACTGCAAAGCATCCCCAGCCAATTGCTGGATGGGCTGGCACCTTCCGGGGCACCACTGCAACTGGAGCGGGCTGACGACTTGGCCTCGGTGTTGCCGAGCAATCAGCTATTCATCATTGAAAATGGCCTATTGCATGCTGTGGTCGATGAACGCCCACTGTTCTATCTGCAAGAGGGTGACCTGGTTGGTCTGCGTCAGGGGCTGGAGATGCCCAGCTGCCGTTACAGCAGCGAAGAACAGCTGAGCCTGATCCCCTACTCTCGCAGTGACGTGTTCAAGCATATTTATGCCAGCGAACAGCGCCAGGAACTGTTTATCCAGTACCTGATTGGCCATACCGCCCTGCTCTCCGATGCCCTGGCGCGGTTAAAACAACCCGAGATCCGCCCATCCACCGGTTTCCAGCACTTTGCCGCAGGCGAAGAGCTGATTCATCAAGGTGATGCTGCTGACAACGTCTTTATCATCATCGAAGGTCATGCCGAAGCCTTTGTCGACGGCCACAAAGTCGGTGACGTACAGAAAGATGAAATCTTCGGTGCCATGGCCGTGTTCACCCGCGAAAGGCGCAGCGCCACCGTACTGGCCAGCGAGCCCTGCACGGTCATGGTGATTCCCAAGGAGCAGTTCCTCAGCCTGATGCAGAGCAACCCACGGATTGCTCACAGCCTGATCGAGAGCATGGCCAAGCGTATCGACCTGCTAAACAAAGAAGTCACCCAGCTACGCTTACCGGCCGAAGTGTCCTGAAACCCGCTTGCAGCCTTAAGAACCCGACCTTGTGTCGGGTTCTTTGCTTATGCCCCAGCGCCACATTGAAGGCTGCGCAATAAGTTTGCTTACGGGCATTGACATGCAAATGAGAATTGCTATTATTAGCGCAACTGATCGCGAGATCAGCCGATAAGCTTAAGAGCCATTCAGTCGGCCTCTTCAGATTATCTCCTCATCAGGCTAATCACGGTTATTGACCCGGCTCTT
>JAWWDH010000601.1:0-1948 GCA_033720015.1 Pseudomonas sp. | reverse complement strand
GATTTTCGCGGCAGTGCTGTCACTGTTGATCCTGATCGGCGGCGCAATCTCGCTGTTTCAGTTGCCGATCAGCGAATACCCGGAGGTCGTGCCGCCCACCGTGGTGGTGCGCGCCAGCTTCCCCGGGGCTAACCCCAAAGTGATCGGTGAAACCGTGGCCTCGCCGCTGGAGCAAGCGATTACCGGCGTGGAAGGCATGCTCTATATGTCGTCCCAAGGCACTGCCGACGGCAAGATGACCCTGACCCTGACCTTCGCCCTGGGTACTGACCTAGACAAAGCCCAGGTGCAGGTGCAGAACCGTGTGACCCGCACCATGCCGACCCTGCCCACTGAAGTACAGCGCCTCGGCGTCACCGTCGACAAGGCCTCGCCGGACCTGACCATGGTGGTGCACCTGACCTCACCGGACGACCGCTACGACATGCTGTATCTGTCCAACTACGCCGCGCTCAACGTCAAGGACGAGTTGGCGCGCCTGGATGGCGTGGGTGATGTGCAGCTGTTTGGTCTGGGTAACTACTCGCTGCGTGTATGGCTCGACCCGAACAAGGTCGCCTCGCGGGGCCTCACCGCCGCTGACGTGGTCAATGCCATCCGCGAGCAAAACCGCCAAGTCGCTGCCGGCTCGCTCGGTGCGCCGCCGTCTGATGCCGGCAATAGCTTCCAGTTGTCGATCAACACCCAGGGCCGTTTGGTATCAGAGGAGGAGTTCGAGAACATCATCATCCGCGCCGGCGAGCACGGTGAAATCACTCGCCTGAAGGACATCGCCCGCATCGAACTGGGCTCCAGCCAATATGCGTTGCGCTCGCTGCTCAACAACAAACCGGCGGTGGCCATTCCGGTGTTCCAACGCCCCGGCTCCAACGCCATTGAGATCTCCGATGCGGTGCGTGAGCGCATGGCCGAGCTGAAGCAGAGCTTCCCCCAGGGCGTGGACTTTGAGATCGTCTACGACCCCACCATCTTCGTCCGTGGCTCCATCGAAGCGGTTGTGCACACCTTGCTTGAAGCCATCATCCTGGTGGTGCTGGTGGTGATTGTGTTCCTGCAAACCTGGCGCGCCTCGATCATCCCGCTGGCTGCCGTGCCGGTGTCCTTGATCGGCACCTTTGCCGTGATGCACATGTTTGGCTTCTCGCTTAACGCGCTGTCGCTGTTCGGCCTGGTATTGGCCATTGGCATCGTGGTGGACGACGCGATCGTCGTGGTGGAGAACGTCGAGCGCAATATCGGCCTGGGTAAAACCCCGGTGGAAGCCACCCAACAGGCGATGAAAGAAGTCACCGGGCCTATCGTCGCCACGGCCCTGGTGCTCTGCGCGGTGTTTATCCCCACGGCGTTTATTTCCGGGCTTAGCGGGCAGTTCTACCAGCAGTTCGCCCTGACCATCGCCATCTCCACGGTGATCTCGGCGTTTAACTCACTGACCCTGTCCCCTGCCCTGGCCGCTGTGTTGTTGAAATGCCACGACGCGCCGAAAGACCGTTTCTCCAAGGTGCTCGATAAGCTGTTTGGTGGCTGGTTGTTCACCCCATTTAACCGGGCATTCGAGCGTGCCAGCCATGGCTATGTCGGTACCGTAAAGCGCGTACTGCGCGGCAGCGGTATCGCCCTGTTTGTTTATGCCGGGCTGATGGGCCTGACTTACCTGGGTTTCGCCACTACGCCGAGCGGCTTTGTACCAGCGCAGGACAAGCAATACCTGGTGGCCTTTGCCCAGTTGCCGGACGCGGCAACCCTGGATCGCACCGAAGCAGTGATTAAAGAGATGTCGGAAATCGCCGGTAAACACCCCGGCGTGGCCAACACCGTGGCCTTCCCCGGTCTGTCGATCAACGGCTTCACCAACAGCCCGAACAGCGGCATCGTCTTCACCCCGCTCAAGGCGTTTGATGAGCGCAGTGACCCGTCGATGAGTGCCAATGCAATTGCCGCAGAGTTG
>JAWWDH010000600.1:0-1949 GCA_033720015.1 Pseudomonas sp. | reverse complement strand
TAGCGCGCCTGCTTTGGGAGCAGGATGTCGGGAGTTCGAATCCCCCTACCCCGACCATTTTTGGGTCGTTAGCTCAGTTGGTAGAGCAGTTGGCTTTTAACCAATTGGTCGTAGGTTCGAATCCCACACGACCCACCATTTCAAGCAAGCTTGAAAGTACAAAACCCGCCTAGTGCGGGTTTTTTATTGCTTGCGATTTATGCCATGTCACTAGAGCGTGCGGTGCGGACAAGGCTTGGCCTTGTCCGCACAGGGCATTAATGAAGTTTCAGGCGTGGCTCGGTGCTGCGGCCGATGCGGTCGCCGAGCATCATCAGTAATGTGCGGGTTATGCCATACAGGGCGATCTGGTGCATGCGGTAGAGCGACACGTAGAACATCCTGGCCAGCCAGCCTTCGAGCATGACGCTGCCGGTCAGGTTGCCCATCAGGTTGCCGACCGCGGAAAAGGTCGACAGCGAAATCAATGAGCCGTAATCGCGGTAGCGATACTCCGCCAGGGGCTTGCCCTCAATCCGCCGCTTCAGTGATTTGCTCAGCAAAGATGCTTGCTGGTGTGCCGCTTGGGCGCGCGGCGGTACGTTGCGTCCTTCGCTGTCGGGCTGTGGGCAGGCGGCACAGTCACCGAAGGCGAAAATATTATCGTCCCGGGTGGTTTGCAGGGTCAGCCGTACGTTTAGTTGGTTGATGCGGTTGCTTTCCAGGCCATCCAGCCCTTTGAGGAAGTCCGGAGCGCGAATGCCTGCCGCCCAGACTTTAAGCGTGGCGGGGATCACCTGGCCCTGCGCGGTATGTAGCGCATCATGGGTGGCCTGGCTGACAGCGGCGCCGGTCAGTACGGTGACGCCGAGTTTCTCCAGGGTTTTGTGCACCGGCTGGCTGATGCGCTCCGGCAATGCGGGCAGCACGCGCGGCCCGGCTTCGATCAGGGTGATGCGCATATTCTCGGGGCTGATCCGGTCCAAGCCGTAGGCCGCCAGCTCGCGTGCCGCGTGGTGCAGTTCGGCAGCTAATTCGACGCCGGTGGCGCCGGCCCCGACGATGGCGATGTTGATCAGCTCAGTGGTTGCGCTCTGACTGGCGTGGGCGCGCAGGTAATGGTTGAGCAGTTGATGGTGGAAGCGCTCGGCCTGCTCGCGGGTGTCGAGGAACAGGCAGTGCTCGGCCGCACCGGCAGTGCCGAAGTCATTGGTTGTGCTGCCCACGGCGATGACCAGGCTGTCGTAGCTCAGCTCGCGAGCGGGCACCAATACCTGAGCGTGCTCATCCAGAGTGGCAGATAAGCTGATGCGTTTACTCGCGCGGTCGAGGCCGCACATGCGCCCCAGCTGGAACTCGAAGTGATTCCACTTGGCCTGGGCCACGTAGTTCAGTTCGTCGCCAGAAGAGTTCAGCGAGCCGGCGGCGACTTCGTGCAGCAGTGGCTTCCAGATGTGCGTCAGGTTAGCGTCGACCAGGGTGATCTTGGCTTGGCCGCGTTTACCCAGGGTTCTACCTAGGCGGGTAGCAAGCTCCAGTCCGCCGGCACCGCCGCCGACAATTACGATTTGATGAGTCATTCGACACGCTCACAAGGCTTTTAAGAAAAGGCGGTGAGCCGACGTGGGCGAGCGCAAAGCAGCTCATAGCACCAGTCGGCTCAGAAGACGGCTCAGCAGGCCTAGGCCAATCACGGCGATCATGATGACCAGCAGTAGTCGCCAGACCTTGAACGGCTGGCGCTCGACCTGATGCTGTGGAGCGTTGAGGTACTGCTCGACACGTTTCTGATCATCAGGGTTCAGGCGACTGGTCATGTGTGCCTCGAGTAAAGGGGGCCGTTGGCAATCAAGTGGAGTCGATTTCGGGCTGTGGTGGTGGGTAATCTAGCTTCGCAGCTTATAACGGCTCAACGCGCAGGGCGTCATTCAGGCGAATAATACCGCCTTGTAGCACGCGCGCGGTAATGC
>JAWWDH010000599.1:0-1952 GCA_033720015.1 Pseudomonas sp. | reverse complement strand
TGATCACCTTGGCGTCATCTGCCGCTTCGCTGGCGGCGTTGGCCGACCATTCGTGGGCGCACTCGGGGCAGATCAGCTGAACGCCATCTTCGTAGGTGTATTCGGAATTGCATTTGGGGCAGGGTGGCAACGTGCTCACGGCGGGGTCCTTACTGGGTCAATAAGAAAAGGCCGCATAGTGTATAGGGTTTTGTCGCCCTTGGTTTTACCGGGCTCGGCTCGGTGCTGGCAGCTGTGGCCAGTTAAGGATGCCGTGGTCCTCGAAACGCCGGGTGCCAAACAGGCCGCCCGCGAGCTTGCCGCTTAGTTCGTAAGGCAGGCCCTTACCGTCCTGATAGCCGGCCACGCCCCAGGCTTGGCGTAGCGCGGCGTAGGCTGACAGGCTGACTGGAATATGCAGAATGCGCTCACCATAACGCGGCACCTGGCCGCGCTGGTCACTGACGCCACTGAGCAGCGGCTGTTGGTTGACCTGCAGTTGCAGGGCGACGCCGTTGAAGTCGATCGGGTTGTCGTTGGGGTTTTGCACGCGCAGTTTGATCGCGAAGCGCATTTCCAGGCCTTCGCCGGGCAAGGGTTCGATGCCGACTAGCTGTATGCGTAACGGGTCGCGAGGGGCCAGGCTGCTGCAGGCGGCCAGCGTGATCAGCAGGCTGACGAGCAGGGCGCGGGTGAGCGTACGGTGAAGGGCGTTAGGCATGCTGGGGTTCCACTGCTGAGTAATCACAGAGTAGAAGACTCTGATACTGCGGCGATTACGCCGCAACGCCAGAAATAGCGTTGCCAAGCTGATTGCCGGTGATGCCCGCCAGTCTGTAGCAACAGGGCTGGCGGGTAGCAGCTGAGTATCAGAAGTGTACTTTTACCAGCAGGCTGGCGGTGTTCTGATCGGTGCCCTTGAGAATGGTGTCACCGAGGAAGCTGTTGTCATCGATGCCGTACTTGTCTTTCCAGTAGTCGTACTCGATGCCGACGTACAGCTGCTTCTCGCCCCAGCTCATGGCTTTACCCAGGTCGTATTTGATCTGCGGGTTGAAGTGCAGGTTGGCGTGGTAGCTCTTGTCGTTGTCCACCACCCAGTCCATAAAGCCGTCGATGACGATGTCGGACTTGCCCGCCGGAATGGTGTAGCTCCACACCGGAGTGATCTGCCAGACATTATCGCCGTCGCGCTTGCCGTCCGTGGTCCGGTTATAGAAGTTCAGCGAGAAGTAGTCGAAGCCGGGGATCGCCAGATCAAAACCCGGGCCGATCAGGTAGGACTCAACGTCGTCTTCGCCGAACTCATAGGTGGTGGCCAGCAACACGTCTTTGATCGGGCCGAACTCCAGCTTGCTGTTGAACAGCTTGCCGAACGACAGGCGCGGGGAGAATTCACCGTAGAAGGTATGGCCGTCGCCCGCGCCATTGGTGGCGTCGGTGTTGTACTTGATGGTGTCGACGAAGAAGAACAGGTCACCGACGTTCCAGCCGCTGGCATGCTCGAAGGTGATGGTCTGCTGGATTTCCGGATCGATCTTAAAGTCCTGGCCATACAGGTAAGTCAGGCTGTTGTTCTGCCAGTGCAGCAGGTCACCGGCTACGGCCTGGCCGCCCGCCAGCAGCCCGCCGGCCAAAACCAGAGAGGAAAGTGCGCGGTTGATCATGTGGTGCTCCCCAAGTGCTGAATTATTGTTTAAACCTGTCCGAAAGGTCAGGTTAGCTGGTGTTTGAGCAAGAACAAGGCCAAGTCCTGAATTTATCCCGGTATCGCCACGTTAAGCATTCGCCAGCAGCGAGGGCGCGCACTTTAGTGGTTTTTCGGCGGATGTAAATGCGCGAAGTGTGCGAGTAACTGACCGAACGGACAGTCCTTGCCTTAAGTTGGTGCGTAGGCGTGGGGGAGTGCTCACGCACAGCGCCGAACAGGCGCTGGCGTGCTGTTTATGGCTTGGGGGTTGGGTCAGCGGCTG
>JAWWDH010000598.1:0-1954 GCA_033720015.1 Pseudomonas sp. | reverse complement strand
TGTTGGGTGATCCTACCCCGCTGATGGTGTTGTTGGGCTGTTCGGCGTTGGCGCTGTTGTTGCGCCAGCGCAGTGAGTGGTCACTGGTGACGATGGCGACTGCGCCGCTCGGGCTGGTTTTTGCACTGGTACTGCTGGTTACCCTGCAGGGCCCGTTGCAAGAGGTGGCAGATCAGATTCGCTCTGCGCTGCCGCAGATGCTGACCGAGTTGAGCGCAGAAATCGACGAGGCTGCACTGGCCCGCCTGCAGGCACTTATGGTGCCGCTGCTGGCCGGTTTGATGGGGGCTACCCACGCAGCCATGACACTGGTGTGCCTGATTCTCGCGCGCAGCTGGCAAGCCCGGTTGTTCAACCCTGGCGGGTTTCGCGACGAGTTTCACCGTTTGCGCTTGGCTCCGTGGATGAGCATCGTTTTGGCCTTGCTGGTGTTTGTTGGCCCGCAGTTTGATGGGCTGGCAATGCTTGCACCGATTGCCACAGTGCCGCTGCTGTTTGCCGGACTGGCGCTGGTGCATGGCGTTGTCGGTATCAAGCGGCTGGGTATCGGCCCGCTGGTGGTGCTTTACGCGACGCTGATTTTTGTCTGGCAAGTGCTGTACCCCCTGATCATGTTTTTGGCGTTTATTGATAGTCTGTTTGATTTCCGTTCCCGCTTGCAGCCGGCTTCCGGTGCCAGTGGAAACGATGACTCAAACGGTCAAGGTTGAATTTAAGAGGTCATCGCAATGGAAGTTATCCTGCTCGAAAAGATCGCGAACCTGGGTAACCTGGGCGACAAAGTCGCTGTCAAGGCTGGTTACGCTCGCAATTTCCTGCTGCCTTTCGGCAAGGCTACTCCGGCTACCGCTGAAAACGTTGCCGCGTTCGAAGCACGTCGTGCCGAACTGGAAAAACTGGCTGCAGAGAAGAAGGCCGAGGCTGACGCCCGTGCCGCTCAGCTGGCTGAACTGACTGTTACCATCGCCGCCAACGCTGGCGAAGAGGGCAAACTGTTCGGTTCCATCGGTACTCGCGACATCGCCGATGCCGTTACCGCAGCTGGCGTTGCCATCGAGAAGAGCGAAGTTCGTCTGCCCGACGGCGCGCTGCGCAACGTAGGTGAGTTCGATGTCGTCGTGCAGCTGCACACTGACGTTGAAACCACCGTCAAGCTGGTTGTTGTAGCCGGCTGATAACGGGTTGCACTGGCAGTGCTCGCCCGTGGCGGGTGATTTGCCGGTGCATTCTCGTTAGACTTGTCACACGGCGCCTGTCTCCGGACAGGCGCCGTGTTGCATTTCTGTACCAGCCGTTTTGAGCGCCCTTTCATGACTGACACACTGTATAGCGAACATCCGGAACTCGATCTGCAGACCGCAGCATTGAAGGTACCGCCGCACTCCATTGAGGCCGAGCAGGCTGTGCTGGGCGGGGTCATGCTGGACAACATGGCCTGGGAACGCGTTTCAGAGCTGCTCAGCGAAAGTGATTTCTATCGGCACGATCACCGAATGATCTTCAAGGCGCTGGTGCGCCTGGCCTCGCGCAACCAGCCATTCGACGTGGTGACGCTGGCGGAAGATCTCGACAAGGAAGGTCTGATTGATCAGGTGGGCGGGCTCGCCTATCTCGGCCAACTGGCCAAAAATACCCCTTCGGTTGCCAACATCAGCGCCTACGCGCAGATTATTCGCGAGCGTTCAACGTTGCGGCAACTGATCAGTGTCAGCACCGAAATTGCCGACACCGCCTTCAATCCCAAGGGAATGCAGGCGACCGAAGTGCTCGATGAAGCCGAGCGCAAGATTTTCTCGATTGCTGAAAGCCGCCCCAAGACCGGTGGCCCAGAGGGCGTCAACAGCCTGCTGACCAAGGCCATCGACCGAATCGACACCCTGTTCAACAGTGAAGGGTCGATTACCGGTCTGTCTACCGGGTTTACCGAGCTGGATAACATGACCTCGGGCCTGCA
>JAWWDH010000597.1:0-1956 GCA_033720015.1 Pseudomonas sp. | reverse complement strand
CCCTCGCACTGGCGGGGCTGGCACTGGCGCTTTGGCACAGCGGGCTTTATGCGGGGCTGATCCCTGCTGCCATTGCTCCTTGCACCGCATCAGGTCCGTCCTGCACGAATCAGGCGCAGGTGGTCCTTGGGCTGCCCTTGCCCTATCTATCAACCATTTCTTTTGCGGCCATTCTGGCCAATCTTAGCATACTGAAAGGAACCCGCGCATGAACCGCCGCGCTTTTGTTCTCGGATCGACCGCTTTGGGCGTAATAGCCTTTGGTGGCGGCGCGCTTTACATCAACCGTCAGCGTCAGCGTGACGCCGCCCATGCCGCAGCAACAGCCCCTCCTATTACCGATGACGCAGTTCTGATCCGGCCTTATTCGCCCATTTTTGGCCCGATTGACGCCCCTGCGACGCTGGTTGAATTTTTCGACCCGTCCTGTGAGGCGTGCCGCGCCTATCACCCCGTGTTGCAGCAGTTGCGTAAGGAATTCCCGACGCAGCTACGAATTGTGTTGCGCTACACCGTGTTTCACGAAGGGTCAGATGAGGTGGTGCGGATGCTGGAAGCCGCGCGGCGTCAGGATCTGTTCGAGCCTGTTTTGGACGCTTTGCTAGAAGAGCAGCCAGGCTGGGCCGTTCACGGAGCGCCCGAGCTTGACGTGGCTTGGGAGATCGCCGGGGCTGCTGGCTTTGATCTGGACAAAGCCGAGGGCGACCTGCTGTTTCCCGGCACCACTGCTGTGCTGAACCAGGACGCCGCCGATGTCGAAACATTGAACATCCGCCAGACGCCCACATTTTTCCTAAACGGCAAGCGGTTGGAAAGCTTCAGTGCCGACACTCTGGTAGCCGATATTCGGCTGGCTGTGGAACAAGCAGGCTGATTGCAATCACAAACGCTAATGGAGACTGCCGTCAATGAGGCTTCGACATATTCAGATTGGACTTTGGATCATGGCCGGGCTTGCGGCTTTAGCCTACGGTGCCTTGGTGCTGCGGCCCCAAACGAACGCGCGAACCCAAGAAGCCACGTTTCGGCCTGTATTTTCTCTGGCCGATAGCGCAGGCCAGCTTCGCACAGCAGACGAATTCGCGGGCAAGTTTCAACTCGTGTTTTTTGGCTTCACCAACTGCCCCGATGTCTGTCCGACCACGCTGTTCGAGGTAGCACAGGTGATGGACGATCTGGGCGATTCTGCGGCAAAGGTGCAACCCATCTTCATCTCGATTGATCGCGAACGTGACCGCAGTTTGGGAATTGACACCTTTGCCCATACCTTTCACCCCGCCATTCTGGGGTTGGCGGGTGATGCAGAGGCCACGCGGGCAGCAGCGGAGAGTTTCAAGACATTCTTTGAGCGCGAAGACGCGCCAGATGCTACCGATGGCTACACCATGTCGCATAGTGCAGCCCTTTACCTTATCGGCCCGAAGGGTGATTGGTTGCGCCAATTCGACTATGGCACCCCAGCCGATGCCATTCTTTCCGATCTGAAAAAGAGGTTCTGACACATGAAAAATCTCCTTCCTGCAATAGCATTTTTGTTGGTGGCCCCAATGGCGCAAGCCTGTGAAACCTTTACGAGCGGCGATATCAGCGTCCAACAGGCTTGGTCCCGTGCCTCTATCGGAACGGGGCGCCCAGCGGTTTTGTATCTGGAGATCACCAACGACGGCGCCATGGATGACGCCCTACTTGGCCTCACGACACCGGCGGCCAGCATGCCGATGCTGCATGAAACCACTGTCACAGATAGTGTCGCCGCGATGCCCCATGCTGCATCAATTCCCGTTCCAGCAGGCCAAACTGTGGCTCTGTCTCCGGGAGGATTTCACGGGATGCTCATGGGCCTGACCGCACCACTGGTCGAAGGCGAAAAATTTCCTATCACTCTAATCTTCGAGAAGGCAGGTGCGCTTGACGTCAGTGTTGATATTTTGTCGATGCGGGCACAGGAGGCTGCGT
>JAWWDH010000596.1:0-1961 GCA_033720015.1 Pseudomonas sp. | reverse complement strand
GCTTGTCGGTGGCAGTGGTGGTGGATGATCAAGCCAAACTCGATGCGGCGACCGGCGAGGTCACTCGTGTGCCGTGGAGCAGTGATGACCTGGCGCGCTTTACCCGTCTGGTACAGGACTCGGTGGGCTTCGACGCCAGCCGTGGTGACAGCGTCAGCGTGATCAATACGCCGTTCTCCATTGAGCAGGGCGAGGAAGTAATCGACATTCCGTTCTACACCCAGCCGTGGTTCTGGGATGTGGTCAAGCAAGTGCTCGGCGTCCTCTTTATCCTGGTGCTGGTATTCGGTGTGCTGCGCCCTGTGCTGAACAACATCACTGGCGCAGGCCGAGGCCAGGGCGATGGTCGTGGTCGCGATGTGGAACTCGGTGAAATGGGTGGCCTGGGCGGTGACTTGGCCGAGGACCGGGTCAGCTTGGGCGGCCCACAAAGCATCCTCCTGCCTAGCCCGAGTGAAGGGTATGATGCCCAGCTAAACGCCATTAAGAGCCTGGTCGCCGAAGATCCGGGCCGCGTCGCCCAGGTTGTCAAAGAGTGGATTAACGCCGATGAGTGAGAATCGAACCGCAGCTAAATTGAACAAGGTCGACAAGGCCGCGATTCTCCTGCTATCCCTTGGCGAAACCGATGCGGCCCAGGTCTTGCGTCACCTTGGGCCCAAGGAAGTGCAGCGCGTTGGCGTGGCCATGGCCGGTATGCGCAATATCCAGCGCGAGCAGGTCGAGCAGGTGATGGGTGAGTTTGTTGATATTGTCGGCGACCAGACCAGTCTGGGTGTCGGTGCCGACGGCTATATCCGCAAGATGCTGACCCAGGCGCTGGGCGAGGACAAAGCCGGCAACCTGATCGACCGCATTCTTCTGGGCGGTAGCACCAGTGGCCTGGATAGCCTGAAGTGGATGGAGCCGCGCGCCGTGGCGGACGTGATCCGCTACGAGCACCCGCAGATTCAGGCCATTGTGGTCGCCTACCTCGACCCTGATCAGGCCGGCGAAGTGCTTGGCCACTTCGACCACAAGGTGCGCCTGGATATCGTGTTGCGCGTGTCCTCGCTGAATACCGTCCAGCCAGCCGCGCTGAAAGAACTCAATCAGATTCTCGAAAAACAGTTCTCCGGCAGCTCTAACAGCACCCGTGCGGCACTGGGCGGAGTCAAGCGTGCCGCCGATATCATGAACTTCCTCGACAGCTCGGTTGAAGGCCAGCTGATGGACTCGATCCGCGAAGTCGACGAGGACCTGTCTAGCCAGATCGAAGACCTGATGTTTGTCTTCGACAACCTGGCCGATGTCGATGACCGTGGCATCCAGGCGCTGATGCGCGAGGTGTCGTCCGACGTGCTGGTGTTGGCACTCAAGGGCGCTGACGAAGCGATCAAGGAAAAGGTCTTCAAGAACATGTCTAAACGTGCTGCAGAACTGCTGCGCGACGACCTCGAGGCCAAAGGCCCGGTACGCGTCAGCGACGTGGAAACTGCGCAGAAGGAAATTCTCACCATCGCCAGGCGTATGGCCGAAGCCGGGGAAATTGTCCTGGGCGGTAAGGGTGGCGAGGAAATGGTCTAAGCCATGTCCAGTAAAGAGCCGGAAAGTGAGCTGATTCGCGCCAAGGATCTAAAAGGCGTTGACGTCTGGGCGCTGCCCAGCTTTGACCCGCATGCGCCAACGCCTGAACTTAGCGCAGCAAAACAGACCGCTGAGGCCAGCGAGCAGGAGCAGGCCGACAGTGAAGAGGTGGCCCTGGAAGACGTCAAGCCCTTGACGTTGGATGAGTTGGAAGCGATCCGCGAGGACGCCTACAACGAAGGCTTTGCCACCGGCGAGAAAGACGGATTCCATGCGGGTCAGCTGAAAGCCAAGCAGGAAGCTGATACGGCCTTGGCGGCAAAAATAGCTGGGCTGGAGCAGCTGATGACGCAGCTGTTTGAGCCGATTGCTGAGCAGGATCAGCAGGTCGAAGT
>JAWWDH010000595.1:0-1964 GCA_033720015.1 Pseudomonas sp. | reverse complement strand
TCCTCCGTGGCGACCACCGCATTCTTGAGATGAGGTGAGACGGTATTAGCCGTAACAACGCCGCCAAACTGGTCGCCCCGCCATGCAAAAGCCACGCCATCCCGGTCCAAGAGCTGCACCGACCCTCGTGCGCGACCGTCGAGCGCCTCTGAGACCTCGGGAAGGGTGGTGTAGGTGATCCCGACCCATCCGGCGACCAGAAGTGCAACAACAATACCTGCACGCAGGAAAAGGCGCAGGATGAACCGGAATACCCACGATACCACGCCGACAAAGAACCCCACGATACCCCCACGCTTCACTTTCGGGCGCGCGGGCTTGCGTCGTGCTGGCGCGGGCTTCTTCGCGGCAGGCTTCTTGGCCGGTTTCTTCGGATATCGCCGGTCCGCGACCAGACGACCTTTTCCGCGTCGTGAATCAGTCATTCTGACCGCCTGTGATGCTGCTCTTTTTGTGTAATTTAGTGGTTTTCCCTGTCGATGTGGACCGCCCTTTGTCGGGGTTTTCGGTTTTTTGATTGCTTAAAAAGTAATCAATTGCGCAAAAGTGTGCAAAATTTGTGCAACTTTCTGTTCTGAGGTGCCGGAGTCCGGGGGTCTTAACTTCCATTCCCGCCATCCGTGACCCTTTCTGCGCTTGCAAACAAGATCGACCTGCAAGGGAAAGGGACCAAGGTGAAGTTCATCATAGCGACAATCAAGCCGTTCAAGCTTGAAGAGGTCCGCGAGGCGCTCACAGACATTGGCGTCCGCGGCATGATGGTAACCGAGATCAAAGGGTTCGGCTCTCAGTCGGGCCATACCGAGATTTACCGTGGCGCGGAATACGCGGTGAACTTCGTGCCGAAAATCAAACTCGAAATCGTGGTCGGTGCCGACATGGCCGACCAGGTGATCGAAACCATCACCAAAACAGCCCGCACCGGCAAGATCGGTGACGGCAAGATCTTCGTGCTCGATGCGCAGCAAGCCATTCGCGTGCGCACAGGCGAAACCAATGGGGATGCGCTCTGAACCGGCGCAGTGACAGAGACTAGGGGACACATTCAGATGAAACTACTCAAGACACTCCTGCCCGCTGCCGCGCTTGCCGCGCTGCCGGTTATGGGTATGGCTCAAGAGGCCGCCGCGCCGACCATGGACGAGGTTGGCCCGTATATCTTCACCACACTCCTGTTCCTCATGGCAGGCTTCCTCGTGTTCTTCATGGCGGCAGGCTTTGCCATGCTCGAAGCGGGCCTCGTGCGTTCCAAGAACGTAGCGATGCAGCTGACCAAGAACATCGCGCTCTTCTCCATCGCGGCCATCATGTACTGGCTGGTTGGCTTCAACACGATGTACCCGGGCGATTTCAACGGCTTCTTCGCCATTGGCGGCCAGACCGTGCTTGACCCGGTAGGTGTCGCTGCTGCGGATGCTGCGCTTGACTACGCGTCCGTCGGTTCCGACTTCTTCTTCCAGCTGGTGTTCGTCGCCGCAACCGCGTCCATCGTGTCCGGTGCCGTGGCCGAACGTATCAAGCTGTGGCCCTTCCTCGTCTTCGTGATCGTCCTGACCGGCATCATGTACCCGATCTCCGGCTCCTGGCAGTGGGGCGGTGGCTGGCTGTCCGAGATGGGCTTCTCCGACTTCGCCGGTTCGACCGTCGTGCACTCCGTGGGTGGCTGGGCTGCTCTGGCTGGTGTGATCGTGCTTGGTCCGCGTATCGGCAAGTACAAGGACGGCAAGGTTAACCCGATCCCGGGCTCCAACCTGGCGCTGGCAACCCTCGGCACATTCATCCTGTGGCTCGGTTGGTTCGGCTTCAACGGTGGCTCGCAGCTCGCAATGGGCACCGTGGGTGACGTATCCGACGTGTCGCGCATCTTCGCCAACACCAACATGGCTGCAGCAGCCGGTGCCGTCGCCGCTCTGATCCTGACACAGGTTCTCTACAAGAAAGTCGACCTGACCATGGTGCTCAAC
>JAWWDH010000594.1:0-1964 GCA_033720015.1 Pseudomonas sp. | reverse complement strand
TCGGCGCTCAAGCCTTCAACTGCTAAGGGGATAAGCGTGTCACCGTCGAGTTTGAGCAGGGCCACGGCATCGCACGGCAGCAGTTGCCTGAGTGCTTGCAGCAGGCGGCGGTAGCGCTCGGCTTCCGGCAGCTCGCGGGACAAGTCGGCGACCAGGGGAATCAGTGCGCTAATTAAAGGGTTTGCTGTCATAGGGACACACTAGCAGTCATTAAGACTCAAAATAGCTGCTGTCATAAAGACACGTGTATTTATAAGTCATTGAATTAAAACAATAAATATATTGGCATGATTTCTGTAGTAGTCAGGGTGATATGAACCGAACCGCTGCGCAAGTGCAGTGTGTCACCCTACTGAGGAAGCCTGCATGTTGACCGCTGAACAAACCGCCCTGATCAAAGCCACCGTACCGCTGTTGGAAACTGGCGGCGAAGCGCTGACTCGGCACTTTTATGCGTTGATGCTTGGTGAGTACCCCGAGGTGCGTGCGCTGTTCAATCAGGCGCATCAGGCCAGTGGCGGCCAGCAGCGGGCACTGGCGAATGCCGTGCTGATGTATGCCCGGCACATCGACAAGCTGGAGGCGCTCGGCCCGTTGGTTGGGCAGATCGTTAACAAGCACGTGTCGCTGCAGATCCTGCCCGAGCATTACCCGATTGTCGGCAGCTGCCTGTTGCGCGCCATTCGTGAAGTGCTGGGGGCTGAGATCGCCACCGATGCGGTGATCGAGGCCTGGGCCGTTGCTTATGGTCAGCTGGCTGACATCCTGATTGGCGCCGAAGAGGCCGCCTATGCCGCCAACGCCAATGCCGAGGGTGGCTGGCGTGGGGCGCGAGAATTCCGCCTGAGCCGCAAGGTGGTGGAGAGCGAGGAGATCGTTTCGCTGTACCTGGCCCCGGCTGATGGCGGCGCAGTGGCGGACTTTCAGCCCGGTCAGTACATTGGCCTGCGCCTGCTGTTGGACGGTGAAGAGCAGCGCCGTAACTACTCGCTGTCGGCCCTGAGCAATGGCCGCGAATACCGTATCAGCGTCAAGCGTGAAGTCGGCGGCAAGGTGTCCAACTACCTGCATGACCAGTTTCAGGTCGGCGACAGTCTGGAGTTGTTCGCCCCGGCCGGTGATTTTGTCCTGCGCGAATCGGCCAAGCCGTTGGTGCTGATCAGCGCTGGGGTGGGTATCACGCCGGCGCTGAGCATGCTCGAAGCGGCGCGTGACAGCGGGCGCGACATCCACTTTATCCACTGTGCGCGCCACGCTGGCGTGCATGCCTTCCGTGACTGGGTCGAAGCGCAGCGCAGCGAGCGTCCGCACGTGCGTCATTACGTGTGCTACAGCGAGCCACGTGACGGTGATGCGGGCGATGCCGAAGGCTTCCTCAGCCAAGAGCAGTTAAGTGAATGGTTGCCGCAGGAGCGCGATCTGGATGCGTACTTCCTCGGCCCCAAGCCGTTTATGGCGCAGGTCAAACGGCATTTGCAGAGCCTGGGTGTACCGGCCGCGCAGAGCCATTACGAGTTCTTTGGTCCGGCCAGCGCGCTGGACAGTTGAAGTCAGGGCGTAATGCCCGGGAGGTCAAGATGCTGGGGTATTTCGCGTGTCCGCAGCGGGCGTTGCAACTGGCTACGCAACTGCTCTGGGTCGGCTTGCTGTTGCTGTTGTGCGGGCTGATCGGCGCTTATGGCCTGACCGCGCAATTGAGCATCGGCAGCCAGGTGGCGGCGCATAGCCTGACCATCATCGGCCCGGCGCTGCTCAAGTTGGGCTATGTGCTGCGTCTGGCGGCGCAGCAGCATGTGCACAAACACAAGGAGCCTTGCTGCGTGGCGGCGTGAGCGTCCGCAAACGCTTGTCGCCAGGGTTGCGCTGGGCTCAGAGCACCCCGGCTTCACGCAGGGCGCTGATTTGTTCGGCGCTCAGGCCAAGGTGGCGGCTGAGCACCTGCTCGGTGTGTTCGCCGAGCAGCG
>JAWWDH010000593.1:0-1965 GCA_033720015.1 Pseudomonas sp. | reverse complement strand
GGTATGCAGACCAAGCTGCGTGCGGCGCGTCTGGCGGCGCGTTCAGGGGCGCACACGGTGATTGTTGGCGGGGCTATCGAGCAGGTCTTGGCGCGCCTCAAGAGTGGCGAGCGCTTGGGTACCTTGTTGGCGCCGGAGCGCGGGCTGCTCGCGGCGCGTAAGCAATGGCTGGCAGGGCATCTGCAGACCCGTGGCACCTTGGTATTGGATGCTGGGGCGGTCAAGGCCCTGGAGACAGGTCGCAAGAGCCTGCTGCCGGTGGGCGTCAAGGCGCTGCAGGGCAGTTTTCGTCGTGGAGAGATGGTGGTCTGCGTGGCGGCGGATGGTCGTGAAGTTGCGCGAGGTCTGGTCAATTACAGCGCGATCGAGGCGCAGAAGATCATCGGCCGGTCGTCGGATGCCATCGAGAAGTGTCTGGGGTATGTCGACGAGCCAGAGCTGGTGCATCGCGATAACCTGATTCTGGTTTAGTCTGCCTCAGGTCTAAGAGGAGCTCATGATGCGAAAAGCCAAAGGATTGCTGAGTGCGTTACTGGTGTTACCGTTTCTGTTGCCTTCTGTAGTGGTTGCAGAGGAAATCGGTGAGGTGTCCACGGTATTCAAGTGGTTGGGGTCGAATGACAAGATCGTCGTCGAGGCCTTTGACGACCCTAAGGTGGAGGGGGTGACCTGTTATTTGTCGCGCGCCAAGACGGGTGGGGTGAAGGGTAGTCTGGGTTTGGCCGAGGATCGCGCCGAGGCGTCGATTGCCTGTCGCCAGGTAGGGCCGGTGCGCTTCAGGGATGAGCTGGAAGAGGGGGAGGAGGTATTTCGCGAGCGAACTTCGCTGGTGTTCAAAACCATGCAGGTGGTGCGGTTCTTCGATGAGAAGCGCAACACCTTGGTGTACCTGGTGTACAGCGACCGGATAATCGAGGGCAGTCCGCAGAATGCGGTAACTGCGATCCCGATTCTGCCCTGGCCGGACCAGCGTTGAATAAAAAGCCCGAACCAGGTTCGGGCTTTTTAGCGGCAATAAAAAACCGGCCATCAGGCCGGTTTTTTAAGAACTAACAGCGAATAACTGGCAGCTTAGGCAGCTGCAGCTTCACTGAGGGCCTTGATGTGGCCATTCAGGCGGCTTTTATGGCGCGCTGCTTTGTTCTTGTGGATGATGCCTTTGTCGGCCATACGGTCGATTACCGGCACAGCCAGGGTGTAAGCGGTTTGCGCCTGCTCAAGTTCTTTGGCGTCGATAGCCTTGACTACGTTCTTGATGTAGGTGCGGACCATGGAGCGCAGGCTGGCGTTATGGCTACGACGCTTCTCAGCCTGTTTGGCGCGTTTTTTGGCAGAAGGTGTATTGGCCACCGTCAAACTCCTCGAAAACTGGGGGGGTTACAACAAATAAGGCCGTGAATCATGCCGACGCGCTTGATGGATGTCAAGCCTGTCGGCTAAGCGGTGATTGTTGTATGTGCTGTGCCGACCGGAAATCGGCGTGGTCTTACTTGCTCTACCCAGTATTCATGGCGGCCGGTAAACTCGGCGGCCTTTTCTAAGGGGTAGTGCATGTCCGAGCGAACCGGTAAGGGCGGCTTGTTGCGTTCCAGTGCGGTGGTCAGTGTGATGACCCTGCTGTCGCGCGTGCTGGGCATGGTACGCGATATGGTAGTGGCTGCCTATTTCGGTTCCAGCCCGGCAGCCGATGCGTTTTTTATTGCCTTCAAAATCCCCAACTTCTTGCGCCGCTTGTTTGCCGAGGGGGCGTTCGCCCAGGCTTTTGTTCCGGTGCTCTCGGAGTATCGTGCGCAGCGCAGTCTGGCCGAGGTCAAGCAGTTGGTCGACCGCACGGCGGGCTACCTCGGTTTGACCCTGACGGCGTTGACCGCTCTCGGTGTGGTTGCCTCGCCGTACCTGATCATGCTGTTTGCGCCAGGCTTTCGCGATGAGCCGGCCAAGCTCGCGCTGGCGGGCGAGTTGCTG
>JAWWDH010000592.1:0-1966 GCA_033720015.1 Pseudomonas sp. | reverse complement strand
CTTCGGGGTCATTTCGGTCCTGCTAGATCTCACGCAACCATAAAGTAAAGGCGCGAATGCTATGAGTAGCACCTCTGTCTTAGCGGCAAAAGTTGTCCACGAGGCCATCGACGAGCGTCAGTTCGTCCGCACCAAAATACCGGCCAAGGTCATCCTCAGTGGCCATGGCCTGAACGGCCTCGAATGCGATATCCAGGACATCTCCCTCGGCGGAATGGGTCTGCTGTATGACCAGCCGCTGAAGCTCGGCGGCCTGTTCAGCGCCTCGATCCGCCTCAAGCTGAGCAAGATCGACCTGAACATCGACGCCAAGGTGAAGATCGTCTCGCAACGCGGCCGGGAGGTCGGCGCCGAGTTCGTCGAACTGGATAGCCAGAAGCGCGACATCCTGCGCTATATCATCGCGGCCTATATGTCCGGCGAGATCGCCGACATCAACGGCCTGTTCAACGTGATGCAGCGTGAGAACTACATCAAGGAGCGCAAGACCAAGCACGCCAGCGCGCGCACCCCGGGCGAGCGCCTGAAGGCCGCGCTGGGCACCCTGCTGTTCCTCGCAGTGGGTCTGGCAGCCTTGAGCCTGGTTCTCTACAAGAGCTACCTGCTGTTCTTCCGCATCCCGGCCAGCCAAGCCATCGTCAGTGCCAATGCCTATGTGGTCAGCATGCCGGATAACGGCTATGTGAAGTACCTGCTGCAACCAGGCCAGGCCCAGGTCAAGGTGGGTGAACCGGTGGCCAGCGTGTCCAGCCAACTGGCCGCCACCTTCACCACGCCATCGGATATCCAGGCGCTGGCCAACCTGTCGCAGAGCGACATGCAGCTGCTGATGGGCCGCGCCCTGATCGAGACGGTGATCGCCAGCCCTTGCGATTGCGATGTGTTCTTCCCCGCCAAGACGCTCGATGGCTACGCCTACAAGTACCAACCACTGGTACACCTGCTGCCGCGCGACGAGGACCTGTTTATCAAGGCCACGGTGCCATTCGAGCAGATGAGCAAGCTCTCCCGGGTCAGCTCGGTGCAGATGCAGATCTTCGGCATCGACGAGCCCGTCGGCGGCACAGTCGTGGCAAGTGCAGTGGACGAGCTGAACCAGACCCTGGTGCTGAGCATCAAGCCAGACCGCGCCTTGCCGCGTGAGGCGTACCAGAAACCGGTCTCCGTGGAACTGTTCCTCGGCCTGCCGCTGATCGCTCAGTTCTAAAGGCGCATTGATGAAACATTTACCGCCTTATGCAGCCGGGCTAATCGCCGTGCTGCTCGCTGCAAGTGCCAGCGGATCAGCCATTGCCGGACAAAGTCTGCAGCAAATCCGCTATGCGCTATTCAAGGATCCCTCTGCTTCGGTAGAGGGCGACCTGCGCCTGCTGGCGGAAAAGGGTGACCTGGCATCCCAGCACCTGCTGGCCAACGTATTGGCGACAGACCCGGCGCACACACGTGAGGCGGTAATCTTCTACAAGAACGCGTTTGCCGATGGACGTGGCGAAATTGTGGCGCTCGCCTCCATGGCCAGGCTGATGGATCGCAATCCACGTCTACGCCTGGAAAATCGCGATTTTTTTCGGGCTGCCTTGCAGCGATTTGCACAAAACCGTGATGTGCAAAACCTCAACACCAGCCTGGAAGTCTTCGTCGCCTACCCCGAGTTCTTTACCCCGCAACAGGCGCAGTCACTGATCGAGCTATACGACAGGTCCTGCCTGGTGGACTGCAGCAGCGACCTCTATCAGGCGATTCTGGCCGAGCGGCTCGGACAGATCGATCAGGCCAGAACCTTGTATGAACGGGCAATGATGACGGATGTCAGGGCAGTCGATCGCTACTACGCCTTGCTCGGCGAACAGCAAGATCCCCTGTTCGCAGCCTTTGCCAAGACCCTGGTGGCACGCCTCGACAACATCCCGGTCGAAATCGTGCACCGCATCGGCACGCAGCTCGACAGCATCAGCGCGGAGCGCAG
>JAWWDH010000591.1:0-1966 GCA_033720015.1 Pseudomonas sp. | reverse complement strand
TCGCGGTCGTGGTAGAGCTGTTTGCAGGCAATCGACACCTTGATCTTACGTTCAGCAAAGCCATCCTCCAGGCGCTGCAACAAGCGGCGGACTTCGGCGTAGCGCTGTTTCATCGGCAGTTTCAGGTTGACCACGGCTTCGCGGCAGTGGCCTTCGCCGATCCAGGCTTCCAGTAGTGCGGCACTGCGCGCCGGCTTTTCGACGATGTCGCAGACCATCCAGTCCACCGGTTGCTTGGGCTTCCAGGTAAATCCGTCAACCATCAAATGCTGCACCAGGCCGGTATCCATCAGGCTTTCAGCCATAGGACCGTTGTCGATCGCGGTGACCAGCATGCCGCGCTTGACCAGTTGATAGGTCCAACCGCCGGGGGCCGCGCCCAGATCGACACCGGTCATGTCACCGGATAACCGCTCATCCCACTGTTCACGGGGAATAAAGGTATGCCAGGCCTCTTCCAGCTTGAGCGTCGAACGGCTGGGCGCTTCGCGGGGGAACTTCAGCCGTGGAATGCCCATGGGCCACAGCGCTGAATTGTTGACTTCAGCCATGCCGACAAACACTTCACGGCCGCTTTTAAAGGTCAAAAGCAAGCGCGGTTTGCGCTCATCCTCGACCAGCTTGCCGGCCTTAGTCAGAGCATTGCGCAGCGGCGCTTCAAACTTCTTGCAGAAATTCGACAGCTCTTTGCCGTCATTGGTGTCCAGCACTTCCAGCCACAGGCTGCCAAACACTGGGAACGTAGCCAGATGGCTGAGCAATACGCTGATGCGGTCGAGTTCCGGCAGGTCGATAAACACCCCGCGCGCCCATTGCCGCGGGAAGATCAGTTGAGTGAAGCGAACCCCACGCATCAAGCGCTCGGCGCTGTCTTCCTCGGTGCAGATAAATTCCGCGCAGGCGGTACTCGGCTTGGCCTTGGCATAACCGGCCACATCCAGGCGCGCAGCATGCTCGGCGACTTCCGCACACACCTCATTCTCGAAACCGGGGCGGCAGTGCAGTAGCAGTGTATTGATTGCGGGGGTATTCATCGTGGCTCTCCTCAAGGCGCGCATCATAGCCGACTCGGGAACCCTTAGCCCCCGCGACCTGTCCAGTCTTAACTGCTGAGGCTTAGGCGAGTGCTTGTATGGGTTAAGACATAACAGCGCCAAGCCATGACTACAGCGCCGAAAAAGGCCGAGCTGAACAAGCAACCGCTCATGCGCAGTGCTTGGCAGTATGCCCCGGCAGGGCTAGGGTGAAGGCTCTGCAGTAATTAATCTGGCTTGCAGCGTGGCAAGCCCAAGGAGATGCGCAATGCCTTCTTTAGACAGCTTAAACAGCCGTCGCAGCCTCGACGTTGACGGCCACAGCTACCAATACTTCAGCCTGCCCGAAGCCGCCAAGACGCTGGGCAATATCGACCAATTGCCGATGTCGCTGAAAGTGCTGCTGGAAAATTTGTTGCGCTGGGAGGACGGTAAAACCGTCACCGGCACTGACCTGCAAGCCGTGGCCGACTGGCTCAAGAGCCGCAGCTCCGAACGCGAGATCCAATACCGCCCGGCGCGGGTACTGATGCAGGACTTCACCGGCGTACCGGCCGTGGTTGATCTGGCCGCCATGCGTGACGCCATGGCCAAGGCCGGCGGCGACCCGCAGAAAATCAATCCGCTGTCTCCGGTCGACCTGGTAATCGACCACTCGGTGATGGTCGATAAGTTCGCCAGCCACTCCGCGTTCGAGCAGAACGTCGCCATGGAAATGCAGCGTAATGGCGAGCGCTATGCCTTTTTGCGCTGGGGCCAGCATGCCTTCGACAACTTCAGCGTGGTGCCACCGGGCACCGGCATCTGCCACCAGGTCAACCTGGAATACCTCGGCCGCACCGTATGGACCAAAGAAGAAGACGGGCACACCTTCGCCTTCCCCGACACCCTGGTCGGCACCGACTCGCACACCACCATGATCAACGGCCTGG
>JAWWDH010000590.1:0-1969 GCA_033720015.1 Pseudomonas sp. | reverse complement strand
CGCATCGCAGCTGACCAGTCCCAACTGCATGCACCGCGTATAGCCGAAGGAGAAACCAGCTTGCTGCTCGGCTGCGACCTGGTGGTAAGTGCCAATCACGAGACCCTGGCCAAGTTGCGGCATGGGCACACTCATGCGTTGGTCAACTCGGAAGAAAGCATCACCAGCGAGTTTGTTCGTACTTTCGCAATGCAAGCTGAGAGTGGCGATCTGAAGGCGCACCCTGACCCCAAATTTCGCACACAAGGCATGTCTGCACAAATTGCAGAAGCTGTCGGCAACGACCACGCCATTTTCGTGGATGCCAGCAAAATAGCCACGGCACTGATGGGCGACTCCATCGCGACCAATACCTTCATGCTCGGTTTTGCCTATCAGAAAGGCTGGTTGCCGGTTGGCGCTGAAGCGCTGATAGCCGCTATTGAACTGAATGGCACGGCCGTCGAGTTCAACCTCAAGGCCTTCACCTGGGGGCGCCGTACTGCGGTCGATCCCCTGCGCGTTCAAGGAATGATCGACAGCCAGGGCAAGCGCCCAGCCGAGGCGTTGTCACAGACTATTGAAGAGGTTATTCATAAACGCGTCGCTGCCCTCACCGAGTATCAGGATGCCAATCTCGCAGCACGCTATCGTGCCCGAGTGCAACAATTCCAGAGCGCTGAATCGGCCATTTCTGGTAATACCGGCGCCTTGGCTGATGCCGTCGCCCGCAACTACTACAAAGTATTGGCAATCAAGGATGAGTATGAAGTAGCTCGTCTTTATACCAATGGCGACTTCATCAAAAAAGTACAGGACAGTTTTGAGGGTGACTACAAACTCAAGTTTCACCTGGCGCCACCTGTGCTCAATAGTGCCAAGCCAGGGAAAGAACCTAAAAAGCGCAGCTACGGCCCATGGATGCTAACTGGTTTTAAACTCCTCGCTCGGATGAAGTTCCTCCGCAATTCGGTTCTGGATCCATTTGGCTACACCGCAGAACGCAAGCTCGAGCGGCAATGGCTGGAAAGCTACGAACAGCTTCTCGATCAAATCTTGGAATCACTCGACAGCGACAAGTTGCCGATTGCCATCCAGCTCGCGAGCCTTCCCGACATCGTACGCGGCTACGGCCCTGTGAAAGAGCGCTTCCTAGCGCAGGCCGAAAAACAACGCGAGAACCTTCTAAAACAATGGCGAGGAGAGCACCAAGCGCTATTCCGTGACGCCACGACACAAGAGCCAGCAGAGCGCATCAACGTCACTCAGCTGTAACGCCAATAACAAAAGGAGATAAACGTATGAGTGCAATACCTGGATTGGACTTTTTCCTCGGCGAAGAAATAGACATGCTGCGCGAATCAGTCGCTGGTTTTGCTGGCAAGGAAATCGCGCCCCGTGCGGCCGAGGCAGACCGCACTGATGAGTTCCCCATGGATTTGTGGCGCAAGTTCGGCGACATGGGGCTGCTAGGCCTAACCGTGGCCGAAGAGTACGGTGGCTCCGGAATGGGCTACCTCGCACACATGATTGCCATGGAAGAAATTTCCCGGGCGGCTGGTGGTATCGGACTGTCCTATGGTGCTCACTCAAACCTCTGCGTAAACCAGATCCACCGCAATGGTAGCGAAGCACAAAAAGCCAAGTTTCTACCCAAGCTGGTATCGGGGGAGCATATCGGCGCTTTGGCAATGAGCGAGCCAAACGCCGGTTCTGACGTCGTCAGTATGAAGCTGCGGGCCGACAAGCAGGGCGACCGCTACATCCTCAACGGCACCAAGATGTGGATCACCAACGGTCCAGACTGCGACGTCCTGGTGGTCTACGCCAAAACTGATGTTGCTGCCGGCGCCAAGGGCATGACGGCCTTCATCCTCGAAACGGACACTCCCGGTTTCTCCGTTGCGCAGAAGCTGGACAAGCTTGGCATGCGCGGATCACACACCGGCGAACTGGTTTTCGACAATGTTGAAGTTCCGGAAGAGAACAT
>JAWWDH010000589.1:0-1976 GCA_033720015.1 Pseudomonas sp. | reverse complement strand
CGGTCGAGGTCATCGAGGCCGATATTCTCAGCCTCGACTTCCAGCCCACTTCACTGGTCGCGCTGAACTTTACCCTGCAATTTATCCAGCCCGAACAGCGCCTCGCCTTGCTCACACGCATTCGCCAGGCCCTACTGCCCGGCGGCGCGCTGATCCTCTCGGAAAAACTGCAGTTCGAAGACGCCGAGCAGCACGCCCTGCTCAGCAACCTGCATATCGCCTTCAAGCGCGCCAACGGCTACAGCGAACTGGAAATTGCCCAGAAGCGCAGCGCCATCGAAAAAGTCATGCTCCCCGACAGCCTAGAACAGCACCGCGAGCGCCTGCTGGCCGCTGGCTTCAGCCAGGTGGTGCCGTGGTTCCAGTGCCTTAACTTCGCCTCGATGATTGCCCTGCCATGATCAGCCGCCTCGACCTCGACGCACTACAAGCGGCTCTTGCCGGCACGCCACTGCAAGACTGGTCCGCGGGCTTGCCTGGCCAGATCGATGCGAAACTGGCCATCGGTCATGGCGACCTGGCGCGCTGGTACGGCGCGGTCCAGGCGCTGCCCGAGCTGAACGTCGAACAGCTGGAGTTACTGCACAATTTCAGTTTCAACGGCCGCTGCGATGAACCGACGCGCGCTGCGCTGAAAAGCGCCCTGCAAGGCCTGATTCCCTGGCGCAAGGGGCCGTTTCATCTATTTGACGTGCACGTCGACACCGAATGGCGCTCAGACTGGAAATGGCAGCGGGTTGCCCCCTATCTGGAGCTCAAGGGCAAACGCGTACTGGATGTCGGCTGCGGCAACGGTTATTACATGTGGCGCATGCTCGGCGCCGGCGCGGATAGCGTGGTGGGCATCGACCCCAACTGGCTGTTCCTTTGCCAGTTCCTGGCCATGAAGAACTACCTGCCCGACCTGCCTGCCTGGCACCTGCCACTGGCCTTCGAAGAACTACCCGGCAAGTTGCAAGGCTTCGACACGGTGTTTTCCATGGGCGTGCTCTATCACCGCCGCTCGCCGATCGATCATTTGCTCGACCTCAAGGATTGCCTGGTAAAAGACGGTGAGCTGGTGCTGGAAACCTTGGTGGTGGAAGGCGATGCGCAGCAAGTACTGGTACCTGAGGACCGCTACGCGCAGATGCGCAACGTCTGGTTCCTGCCGTCGGTGCCGGCACTGGAGTTGTGGCTGCGCCGTGCCGGCTTCGTCGATGTGCGCTGCGTGGATGTCAGCACCACCAGCGTGGACGAACAACGTTCAACCGAGTGGATGCGCTTTCAGTCGCTGCCCGAGTTCCTCGACCCGGCCGACCACAGCCGCACCCTCGAAGGCCTGCCGGCACCGAGCCGCGCGGTATTGATCGCACGTAAACCGTAGGATGGGTTAGACGCGCAGCCGCGTAACCCATGAGTCCGAGAGATGGGCATCGCTGCGCTCAACCCATCCTACAACTCGTCTCTTGATCAGCCGCGAGCGGCCGCGGCGGTGATCAGCTGCTTCATCTCCACCACCGCCTGCTTGAAACCGACAAACAGCGCATGCGCTACCAGCGCGTGGCCGATGTTCAGCTCGTTGATCCCGGCGATCGCCGCCACCGGCTCGACATTGTGGTAATGCAGGCCATGGCCGGCATTGACGATCAAACCATGGGCTAAGCCGCACGCTACGCCGTCGCGAATCCGCGCCAACTCACGCGCCACCTCTTCAGGGGTGTGCGCATCGGCATAACGGCCAGTGTGCAGCTCAATAGCCGGTGCACCGACACGCTTGGACGCTTCAATCTGCTGCGGATCTGGATCGATAAACAGCGACACCTCACAACCGATCTTGCTCAGGCGCTCGACCGCCGCACGAATGCGCGCTTCCTGACCTGCCACATCAAGGCCACCCTCAGTGGTCAATTCCTGACGGGTCTCAGGCACCAGGCAGACGTGTTCGGGACGAATGCTTTCGGCAAACGCGAGTATCTCTTCGGTAACGCCCATTT
>JAWWDH010000588.1:0-1979 GCA_033720015.1 Pseudomonas sp. | reverse complement strand
AGCCGCCACGGACGATATTCGGCGCACCCATCAACACCATCAGCCCCAGCTCATGGCTGGCCTTGGCGGCCTCCAGGGTGGTGGGGAACTCGGCGATGGACATGCCATAACCCGCCGACTCCTGCACATGGGCCAGGGTCGCATCATCGTGGCTGGCCACCGACAAGCCACGGGCGTGGCAAGCCTCGACAATCGCCCGGCGATGGCGGTCGCTGTACTCGATGGAGTTGGCCACCTGCTCCTTGATAAAGGCGTTCATTTCTGCCTCGCTCAGGTGGTATTTGCCCATGTAGTACTCGCGGTATTTGCTCTCCTGGGCGAACTGGCGCTGGCCCGGTGAGTGGTCCATCACCGACACCAGCGCTACCTGCGGGTGCTCCAGCAGATCGCGAAAAACCGCCAAGGTGTCTGGATGGCACAGCTCGCAGCGCAGGTGCAGGCGGTGATCGGCACGCAAGTGCCCAGCGCTGGCCGCCGTGGCAATTGCCTCAAGCATGGCCGGCAGCTGCTGCATACGCTTGCCGCGCGGATTGACGTCGCCAATCGACAAGGCGTCGAACACCGTGGTGATGCCCGCCGAGACAATCTGCGCATCATGGGTTTGCACCGCCGAGACCGACGGCCAGTCCACCCCAGGTCGCGGGCTCATGTACTTTTCTAGGTTATCGGTGTGCAGCTCGACCAGCCCCGGCAGCAGGTAGTCGCCACCCAAATCGATAGCTTGGGACAAACCACTGACGCCCTCCTCCACCTGCGCAATCAAACCATCACGCAGCACCACCGTGCCGACGAACTCCTGCTCGGCGGTGACCACCCGTGCATGGGTCAAAATCTGTTCAACTGGCATACACATACTCCTGCTTGGGCGCTGCATCGGGGGTCATGTCGAGAAAACGATCGGCCACCGCCTCGCGGGCGGCGCGGTCGTGGAAGATGCCAATCAATGCGCTACCTGCCACCTTGGCTTCGTTGATCAGCTCCAACACCACCTGGCGGTTGGCGTCGTCCAGCGAGGCTGTTGGCTCATCCAGCAGCATCAGCGGCCAGGCCACCATGAAACCGCGCGCGATATTCACCCGCTGCTGCTCGCCGCCGGAGAAAGTGCCCGGCGCCAGCTGCCACAAGGCTTGTGGGATATTCAGGCGACTCAGCAAGCTCTCGGCCCGCGCCTGCGCGTCCGCTTTGCTCCAACCTCGCGCCAGGGCCGGCTCCATCACCACATCCAGGGTCGCAACACGCGGGATCACCCGCAGAAACTGGCTGACATAACCCAGGGTCTGCCGACGCACGGCCAATACCTGACGCGGCTCGGCACCGACTAAGTCGACCCAGGCACCGTCGTGCAGCATGCGAATGCTCCCGCCCGCCGCCAGGTAGTTGCCATACAGGGTGCGCAGCAAGGTCGACTTGCCGGCGCCAGATTGCCAATGCAGAACCAGGCATTCGCCAGCGCGCACGCTGAAGCTCAGGCCGTTCAATACATTCAGCACCACGCCGTGTTGCTGATGCAGGGTGAAGGTTTTGCTGAGGTCGGCGACCTCGATAAGCGTATTCATACAAACCTCGGTGCCGTAGGAGGGGCTTTAGCCGCGATGGCTGTTGACATCTGGGCGCGGCTAAAGCCCCTCCTACATGGCGGAGTTAGTTTCGTAGGGTGGCTGGCGCTTTATCCATCCACCATGGCAATACGTAGGTGGATGAAAACAGCGTCATCCACCCGGCCCAGCGTTAAGGCTGCAGGACAGACGACACCAGCAACTGCGAATAGGGATGCTGCGGATCATCGAGAATCTGATCGGTCAGCCCGGCCTCCACCACATGGGAGCGGCGCATCACCATCAGCCGGTCGGCAAGCAAACGCGCCACCGCTAGGTCGTGGGTGACGATCACCACCGCCAGGTCCAACTCGCGCACTAGGCCGCGCAGCAGATCGAGCAGGCGCGCCTGCACCGAGACATCCAGCCCTCCGGTCGGCTCGT
>JAWWDH010000587.1:0-1986 GCA_033720015.1 Pseudomonas sp. | reverse complement strand
TTCATCTGAAATCAACAGTCGAAACTTGATCGACGTAAGCTCGGTGGACAGTACCCAGATACTTAGATCACTGGGTTGACCAGGCTACAGATGGCCAGCTTTTTGGCGGCTCTAGAGTCAATTGATCAACAATCGCGAATGACTGCAGGTGAGCAAGCTGCCACTCAAGCTGAATCACTTCGCTCCTGCTTTCGCAGCGTAAAGTTGATTGTGGTTTGGCTCTCTCTGCGCACAGTTAAAAAACGACCCACTGCACACTCGTTTATACCGGTCGCGACTGAGTCACACCGGTATACGCAGGCTTGCGAACCCCCGGTTTCACCACCCTGAAAGTTCCATCGCTTTCCCGCCGAATGTGATACCCGAACTCATGCACGGCGCGATGGTGACGGCTACACAGCAGCACCAGATTATCGAGCCGGGTTTCCCCACCGTGCGCCCAATGCACGATGTGGTGCCCCTCCACATACTGATCATGCGCGCAGCCCGGAAACTGGTAATGCCGGTCTCGAGCCAGCAGCGCACGCCGTGTTGAGGGCGGGATCGCGCGCGTTTTCCGCCCCACATTGAGCGGATCGCCATTGTCTTTCTCGACGATGGTGAGCAGGCCCCCGTCACAGGCAAGCCGCCGCACCGTTTCCGGGTGCAAGGGCGTTTCAGCGGAAACGTTTTTCGGCGGCGTTTCCGCTGAAACGATTGCCGGTGACGTTTCCGCTGAAACGTTTTGCGCGAGCGCCTCCGCCGCCACATGCACCACCACCTGATGCCGATCACCCGGCGCGCTGGCGCGATTCGGCGCATCGCTCAGACTGTCGCCCATGATGTGGGTCAGCGCCCTGACTTTCGAGTAGCTCAACTGACCGTCTCGAAAGGCCGCATCGATCAAGGGCAACTCACCCAGAGCCCTTGCCGTACGCACCTTTTCTCTGGCCGCGCCGAAGGTGAGACCAAAGGTGTCGTGTAGCCAGCGTGCCAGCCTCAGGGGTTTACCATCCATATGAACGCGGGCATCGAGCTCGCGCAGCACGGCGGTAAGCCGATAGTGGATGGCGCGTTCCTGATGCATGAGCAGCCGTGCTTCAGCGAACAGGGCACGCAGGGTGTAGGTGCTGAAGTCTTCGGGATGGAGGTGATGGACGGGGGTGGGTTGTGCGAGTGCGTTCATGGCTGTCCTGATGCGATACTGGATAGGTATACAGTAGCGCATTCTAGCTCACGGAAACCCAGCAAAAACACTGGTGAAGTGCGATTCCGTGAGCCAGTTTCGAGCGACGCTGTCTGTCAGCTCATGACTGAGCTATTACATCTACGCCATCAGGTTTGACGAAAGCGGTGACTGTCCCTGCGTTCGATCACCGGGTCGAGGAGCGACAGGTCTCCGGGCATTACCTCGTTGCCCTGGGGGAAAACCGCGCCGCTGACCACGCCGATTTTCTGCCGCACCCTGTCGTCCTGGTAGTAACAGTCATAGACCCTTGGCAGTAGCGCCATGAACAGCTCTGGCTGCTCGGCGCTGAACGCACCGACCCGCTCCACACGCGCCGCCAGTGACAGGTCTGCAAACGGGGCATCAAAGCAGGCGATTGCTTCCTTCAGCGTCGGCAGCAGATCGCTGGCCTGGTTTTTCAGGTAGTCATCGAAATCGGTCTCGGCCGCGCTCGGCATGCCGAGGTCCTCGCTGGCTGGCAGCAGCGTATCGAGCAGCGCCAGCAGCGTGCGGCGTTCCGGTTCGCTAAGCGGGTGGTCGGTGAATATCAGGTCGGACATCGGTAGCTTCTCCCGTCGCTGCTCAGTCGAACAGGTTGGTCAGGTTCTTCTTCATGGTGTCGGCGATGTAAAGGGCAAGCGCCTGGATGGTGCTGGCCGGATTTACGCCGCCGCTAGTGACGAAGATGCTGCCGTCGATGATGAACAGGTTCTTCACGTCGTGGCTGCGTCCCCAGCTGTTCACCACCGAGGTGGCGGGATCATTGCCCATCCGTGCGG
>JAWWDH010000586.1:0-1994 GCA_033720015.1 Pseudomonas sp. | reverse complement strand
TTGGCCCGCCACCTGTCGCAACCCCTCAGTGCCATGGGTGAAGCCGTCAGCGCCATTCAAGCCGGTAATTACCAGGCCACCCTGCCTGAGGTCGGCGAAGGCGAGTTGCAGGCACTGGCACGGCACATCAACAACCTCGCCCACGGCCTCGCCAATGCCAGTGAAGAACAGCAGCGGGCGATGAGTTTGCTGATCCAGGCACGCGAACAAGCCGAGCTGGTTAACCGCGCCAAATCCGACTTCCTGGCGATGATGAGCCACGAACTGCGCACGCCCATGAACGGTGTTCTGGGTATGTTGCAGCTCATGGAAACCACCGAAATGACCCAGGAACAGGCGGAATACGCGGCGCTGGCCACCGAGTCCACCGAACACCTCCTCAAGGTCATCAACGACATCCTCGATTTTTCACGCATCGAACGCGGCGCATTGGAACTGGAGCACATCCCCTTCAACCTCAAGGTGCTGCTGCAAAGTTCAATTCAAGTGTTCCAGCACAGCGCCCAACAGCGCGGCCTGCTACTGCAACTGGAAGCTCAAGACGGCTTGGAGCAGCTACAGGTTCGAGGAGACCCGACGCGTATCCGCCAGATCCTGGTCAACCTGATCGGCAATGCCCTGAAGTTCACAGAAACAGGCAGCATTCGCGTGCACTGCACCTGGCAGGCCTTGGATAACCAGGTGTTGTGGTTCAGTTGCGCGGTACATGACAGTGGTATTGGTATTTCCCCTGAACGCCTGGAGCACATGTTCGATGCGTTCCAGCAAGCCGATACGTCTATTTCAAGACGTTACGGCGGCACAGGCTTGGGCTTACCTATCGCGCGCACCCTGGTAGAACGCATGGGCGGCACGCTACGTGCGACCAGCGAGGAAGGTCATGGCTCGGTATTTACCCTGGATATACCCCTGCCGTTTTCCCAGCAAGCTGCACCGGCGGCCAGCGACAACTCTCAGTCATCGGGCCAGGGTAGCGGTCAAGCGGTGCTGTTAGTGGAAGATAACCCGGTCAATCAAACCGTGATCGAAGCCATGCTGCGCAGCTTGGGTTACCACGTTAGCTTGGTTGGAGATGGTGCCCAGGCCATCTACCAGGCCGGTCAGCAACGTTATGCGGCAATTTTGATGGACTGCCGTCTGCCCATCATTGATGGCTATGAAGCCACGCGGCAGATCCGCCTATTGCCCGGCTGTGCAGAGATACCGATTATCGCCCTGACCGCCAATGCGCTGCAGGGCGACCGCGAAACGTGCCTGGATTGCGGCATGAATGACTACCTGGCAAAGCCGTTCAAACGTGCGGATTTGCAGCGAATATTGCAGCGCTGGCTACCTCCTCGTCCGTCCATGGGTAGTCAAGAAGATCGAACTGTTGCAGGCTAATGAGTAAGGGCGCTATGACAGGCCAACAAGAGCGGAGTACAACTGTACTCACAAGGCTGTGACTTTCACTACAACGCAACAGTCTATGACTAGGTTATTGGCAAGCGCAGCAAACTGCGCTGCCAGCCAGGACGATTCGCCCAGCCTTGGCGCATGGGACATATTGAGGAGCTCGCATGACCAAACAAAACGCCTTCACCCGGGAAGACCTGTTGCGCTGCAGCCGTGGCGAACTGTTCGGCCCAGGTAATGCGCAACTGCCCGCGCCAAACATGCTGATGATCGATCGCATCACCCACATCAGCGACACTGGCGGCAAGTACGGCAAGGGCGAAATAGTCGCCGAGCTCGATATCACTCCGGACCTGTGGTTCTTCGCCTGCCATTTCGAAGGCGACCCGGTGATGCCAGGCTGCCTGGGCCTTGATGCCATGTGGCAGCTGGTTGGCTTTCACCTCGGCTGGCAGGGCAACCCAGGCCGTGGCCGCGCCCTCGGTTCCGGTGAAGTGAAGTTCTTCGGTCAGGTGCTGCCAACCGCCAAGAAAGTCACCTACAACATCCATATCAAACGCACCATTGCCCGCTCCCTGGTCCTGGCTATTGCCGATGGC
>JAWWDH010000585.1:0-2009 GCA_033720015.1 Pseudomonas sp. | reverse complement strand
CCTGTGCGCCACGTCTGAACCTGACCTTTCGTTTGATCAAGCCGAGCCCATGAGCCAAGACAACCAGCTGATTGATTTCGCGGCCGAACGCGACAAGCGCATCCATGACCTGCGTGACAAGAAACTCAATGAAATGCGTGACGCGTTCGAGCAGGCCCTGCCATTGCCCAAGGGCAAGAAGAAGCCGGCCGGCAAACCGAAAAAGCGTTGATGCCGGCAGGCGGCGAGCTGATTTATTGATCTGGATCAGCTAAGCGCTGCCTCATGTAGGCCGCGACTGGCCATTATTGATCTGGATCAATAGCGCCCCGTTTGCCCCTGATACCTTGAAGCCATTCCCACACAGGCTTCATGCAGGAGGCAACCATGTTTATCGATGTAGTAGTTCTCGCCGGTATCGGCACAGTCGGTCTGATGGTCGCCTTTTTCGGCGGTGTTGGCTATTTCATCTGGCAGGACTCGCACAAGCGCAAGCAGGGCTGAATCCGCTAGGGCAAAGGGCACGCAAGGCAATTTGGGCGACTTCGGTCGCCCTTTTTTATGCCTGTGCCATGCGTGACGAGCATCCCGCTGAGCAGCCGCAACGCGCGGTTAACTATGATTTTTGATCATGCTTAACCGGGGTTAGGCGCTTAGACGGAGTTGGCGTCTTGCGGGCTGAGGGGTGATTCGAGGCGCAGGTAATTGTCCAGCCTGGCTTGCTGCTCCGCTGTGGTGAAGAGGCCGAGTTTGCTGCGCCGCCAGAGAATGTCCTCGGCTCGCATGGCCCACTCTTGATGGCATAAATAGTCGACCTCACGGGTGTAGAGGCTGCCACCCAGGTGTTCTCCCAGGTCATTGAGGCTGCTCACGCCCTCGAGCATCACCCAACTGCGACTGCCGTAACTGCTGGCCCAGCGTCGCGCCAGGGCGGTGGGCAGCCAGTCATAGCGTGCGCACAATGCTTCGATCAAGGCGCTTTGACTGTCCAGGCACTCTGCGCCAGGCAACAGGCTGGTCGCGGTCCAGCTTGGACCCATTTTCGGGAAGAAGGGCGCCAGTTGTGCCAGTGCCGATTCGGCGAGTTTGCGGTAGGTGGTGAGCTTGCCGCCGAATATCGAAAGCAGCGGCGCTTCGCCAGGATGGGCGGACAGCGACAGGGTGTAGTCGCGGGTGACTGCCGACGGATCATCCGATTCATCGTCGCACAGCGGCCGCACACCCGCGTAGGTGTGCAGGATGTCGTCGCGGGTTAACTGCTTTTTGAAATGAGCGTTGACCACGTTCAACAGGTAATCGGTTTCTTCTGCGCTGATCGCTACTTTGGCAGGGTCGCCCTGGTATTCACGGTCGGTGGTGCCGATCAGGGTGAAGCGCTCTTGATAGGGAATGGCGAAAACAATGCGGCGGTCTTCGTTTTGCAGGATATACGCCTGCCCGCCGTCGAACAGGCGCGGTACGACGATATGGCTGCCCTGGATCAGGCGAATGCCATAGGGTGACTTCTGCTTCAGGTCTTCCCGAATAAACTGGGCAACCCAGGGCCCCGCAGCGTTGACCAAGGCGCGGGCGCGAATCGAAAACAGGCTGCCGTCGTTACGTTCCAGGTGGATGTGCCACAGGCCTTTGCTGCGCCGGGCGCTGAGGCAACGGGTACGGCTGTGCACGTGCGCGCCTTTCTCGCGGGCAGCCATGGCGTTGAGTACCACCAGGCGGGCGTCGTCGACCCAGCAGTCGGAATATTCAAAACCACGGCTAATCTCGGCTTTCAGCGGGCTGTTGGCGCCAAAGCGCAGGCTGCGTGAGCCAGCCAGCTTTTCGCGCTTGCCCAGGTGATCGTAGAGAAACAGCCCGGCGCGGATCATCCACGCCGGACGCAGGTGCGGGCGGTGCGGCAGGATAAAGCGCGCCACCCAGGGACCGGCGGCGTTGACCAGGGCGCGGGCACGAATCGAAAACAGGCTGCCGTCGCTGCGCTCCAGGTGGATATGCCACAACCCCTTGCTGCGCCGGGCGCTAACGCAACGGGT
>JAWWDH010000584.1:0-2032 GCA_033720015.1 Pseudomonas sp. | reverse complement strand
TGATAAGTGCACCTGGAGTACCGGGTTTCGCGTAAATCATGTGGATGTCCTCTCGTATTGATCGCAAGCGTTGGTCGGCCATTTAGATGGACACGACCGCGCTAGAACAAATGTGCAAACCAGGCTGCGGGAGTAGCCTCTGCGGTGCTCCCGCGTAACCTTAGGTTAGGCGCTCTGCGGAGTCTCACCGCGCTTAAGGCGAGCGTTGATATCCTCAATCACTGCCGGTAGCTCATTGATGGTGTCGATCAGGTAATGCGGGCGTGATGGCTCAAACATCTGGCCGATGCGTGCGCGCTCCTGTGCCAGTTTCTCTTCCGGCAGGGCACGGAACTGTTCGTACGTGAGGCCCAGTGCGTTACCGGAGCAGGTCAGGGCTACGGTCCACATGCCGGCGCTGCGGCCTTCAAGAATGCCCGGCCAAGTATCGTCGACCTTGACGCAGGCAGCGACGTCGCTGATCCCAAGGGCGATCACGTTAGCCAGGGCCTGAGCCGGGTGCGGGCGGCCGTTGGGTACTTCATCGGTCGCGACAACGTGGTCGGCAACATAGCCATTACGTTCGGCCAACTGCACCACCTTCTCCATTACCACTGCTGGGTAGCCAGAGCAGGAGCCGACTTTCAGGCCTTTTTTGCGCAGAGCGGTGATGGTGTCCAGAGCGCCGGGAATCAGAGCTGAATGCACGGCGATCTTCTCGATCTGCAGCGGCATAAAGCGCTTGTAGAGGGCGGTGACATCTTCGTCGGTCGGCAGGCGGCCGCAGGAGGCACGATAGCGTTCGGCAATCTGCGGTTCATTGCACAGGGTACGGATATGGTCCCATTTACCCATGCCCATCGGGCCGCGGGCTTCAGCCAGGCTGACCTCGACGCCGAATTCGGCGAAGGCCTCAACGAAGATCTGAGTCGGCGCGAAGGAGCCGAAGTCGACGACCGTACCAGCCCAGTCGAGGATGATGGCTTGCAGTTGGTCGGGGGATTGATAGTTCATGTGAGTGACTCCAATTGATTGCCGAAAGAGGGCGAGTGGTTAGTGGGTTCAGGCCTTGACCGGTGCGTTGCTGATGTCACCGCTGGGGATAAAGGATTCGCTGCTCGGCTGGGCATTTGGACGGCTATTCCAGAACGGCAGCATTATCAGGATGGCGACCACAGCAGAGGCGGTGAAGCAGAGGAATACCGTCTCGGTGTCGAAGTAGCCGGGCAGCAGGCCGCCGAGTACTGCGCCAATCGAGCCACAACCGTTGACGAAGCCTGCTGCGGTGCCGGAGGTTTGCTTGCCGAAGTCGATGGCCGCGGCGCCGCTGATCATCGAGTCTGGTCCGTACAGGGTCAGGCCCATCATGAACAGCAAGCCAACCACTACCAGTACGCTGCCGGTGTTCATGGCCGGTACGAAGAGCACCAGACTCACGGTCAACGCCAGCAGGCTGATCACACAGGCAGGAAAGCGGCGGGCGCCAAACACCTTGTCTGAAATCACGCCGATCAGGATCGGCCCGGCCAGGCCGGCTACCTCGAATGCAGTCGGCACCACGGCGGCAGCGATTTTGCCGATCTCAGGCATACGTTCGTAAACCATCACCGGGCCCCACAGAAGGATGGCGTAACGCGCCGGCTTGAGCATGAAGTAGGCTAGGCCAAGCACCAGCACCGTGCGGTTCTTGAGGATGGTTTTCAGGCAGGAAAGGAAGCTGGGATGCGCTGGGACAGTACCATCGCCCGACTCGGTCAGGGGTTCGACCGCTGGTAGGCCAACGTCCTGTGGTGTGTTGCGCTGGAAGATGAAAAACAAAACGGCAACTGAGGCAACTACTGCGGCGGTGGCGATAAACGCCGCGCGCCAGTCACCATAGACCTCATAGGCCATCCAACCGGCGAAGGGCGAAGCCACGAGACCGCCGAAGGCATAGCAGGTGCACCACCAGCCAAGTACACGACCGCGCTCCTCGGTGGAAAAGAAGCTGCCAATGTTTTTGCACAGCCCAGACCAACCCGTGGACTGGGCCAAGCCTTGAACCACCATCATG
>JAWWDH010000583.1:0-2036 GCA_033720015.1 Pseudomonas sp. | reverse complement strand
GGCGGCGGATCGGCCGGGTGATCAGCCGGCGTACCTGGCGTGAGACAATCAGCCAGAGCACGACGCTGAGGGCGAGAATTACCAGGCTGGCGGTCAGCGTCCCGGTGTAGAACACCCCAGGTAGTTCGCTGGAGGCCACTAGCAGTAAATAACCGGAATTACCTGCGGCCTGCGGCAGCTCAACCAGCTGGTTGATGCGGAACTCGCTGTGACGCCAGGACTCGACCTCTTCGATGCGCTGCGGCAATTGCAGTTTGCTGCCGCGCTGCAGCTGCGCCAGGCTCAGGCCCTCGGCGTCATAGATCATCGCTGCGCGCAGCGGGGCGTAGTCATCCAGGCGCTTGAGCAAGGCCTCGGCGGCGGCGGGCGAACTCAACGCGTGCCTGCTCAGTTGTGGGCTGGCAATCAGCCGGCCGAGGGTGTGCAGGGCTTGGGGGGCCACGCTTTCCTGGGAGATCCAGTAAGCCGCGCTGATAAAGGCCAAGTTGGCTACCAGCAGTACGGTGGCCAACAAGGCCAGCAGGGCGACCAGCAGTTTGCGGCCGACCGGTAAGTTTTCAAGGCGCTGACGCAGGGGCATGGCTAGGCGGGTCGCTGGTGAGCGTGTCGGCAGGTTAACGCGTGGCTCAGTGGCTGGGCAATCCGCGTGCTTCGAGGTGAGCCAGCAGTTGGCGGTGCAGGGCTTGCAGATGTGGCAGCGGCAGTTGGTGGCGTTGCGCGGCGTTGCAGGCATAACCCAGCAGGTAGGCGATCTCCGTGCGTCGGCCCTGGCTGACATCCTGATGCATGGAAGAGTAGTTTGCCGCGGTGGCCTGGATCACCCGTTGCACGTCGTCATGCAGGTTTTCGGCGGCGCTGCTGTGGCCGCAGCGGTGCAGCAGTTCAGCCAGTTCACTGCACAGGCAGGCTACGTGCGCCGGGTGTTCGTGCAGTCCGCCATTGCGGCAGTCATGCAGCACGGTGAGCGGGTTGATCGCGCAATTCAGCGCCAGCTTGCGCCACAGCCGACTGAGGATATCCAGGCTCCAGTCATGGGCAATCCCGGCCTGGTGTAACTCTGCCAGCCATGTTGGGGGCTGTAGATCAAGCGGGTCGCCGAGCCAGGTATGGCCGTGGCCAGCAAACACCACCTGGAAATCCGCCTGACGAAACGCGCCTTCGGTGCTGGAGGCAAAAATGCAGCGCGCCTGGGGCGCAGCGCGGGCGACCTCGTCCTGGCTGCCCAGGCCATTTTGCAGCAGCAGAATTTCCGCCCCGGCAGCTAGGCGGGGTGCCAGTTGGCTCACTGCCGCGGCGGCGTCATAGGCCTTGCAGGTCAGTAGCAGGCGCTCGATCGGTTGCGGGTGAGCGGCTGTTTGTGCGGCGATGGCGTAGCGTTGCGCCTGACCGTGCTCAACCAGGGTCAGGCCACCGGCCTGTTGGTAATTGTGTAGGCGCTGCGGGTCACGCAGGATCAGCTGCACCGGCAGGCCGGCCCGCGCCAAGCGGGTCGCCCATAGAGTGCCAAGGCTGCCGGCCCCAAGGATATGCCACATGCTGAGCCTGGGTTACTGCAGCAACGGCAGGCGCAGGGCCGTCACCCGGCCGCTGGTGTAAGACTCTGGCAGCAGTGTTTCGGTGTGTCGGATGATCTGCTCCGGGGTGCACGGCAGGCCTTTGGTATCCAGGCCAACCAGGCTGATCCCGGCTTTGAGGCTGATAAAGCCTTCGCTGGTTTTGAAGGCTTTGAGGTTGATGCCCTCGTGCAGGCGCTTGAAGCTGCTGGGCGAGCACTGGTGCAGATCAGTTAGCAGGGTGATCAGGCCGAAGTGGTTTTCATCCAGACGCACCAAGACATCCAGTGGCCGCACCAGCTGTTGCAGGCGGCGCGCTACGCTGCTGAGCAGTTCGTTGTAGAAGCTTTCGCCATGCTGCTGATGCAGTGCGTGGATGTCCGGTAACCCAATCAGCAGGTAGCACAGTGCGCCGCCGCGCGATTCGACCTGGCGCAGGCTGTGGTGCATCTTTTGATGTAAGTAACGGTTGTTGCCCAGGCC
>JAWWDH010000582.1:0-2058 GCA_033720015.1 Pseudomonas sp. | reverse complement strand
CGTAAGCGAAGGTGAAAGCGAATATCACCAGCAGCAATGGCACCAGGCGCGACGCCAGCACCAGAAGGCTACCAAAGGGTTCGATATCCATGACCGATTGCATAACACTGCTGTTCATCATGGAGGCAGTCAGCCCCATGGCGGAAAAAACCAGCACGGGGCCCACCATGATCACGCTGAGGTAATCGCTGAAGCGTCGGGATATGGGCCGGGAGGACTTGGCGCGCCACACGTAGTTAAAAGACACTTCGACTTTCTGGATCAGCGAAACCACCGTGTAGAGCAACAGCGCGAGGCCCAGCGATCCGAGCACGCCAACCTTCATGTTCTCGACAAAATCCAGCAGGTTGAGCACGATTTCATGCCCCTGCTCGCCCAGGGGGGCCACCAGGTTGTACAGCAGCGGCTCTATCTGGTTGTGTACCCCAAAAGCCTTGAGGACCGAGAAACTCACCGCAAGCAGCGGGACCATGGACAGCAGGGTGGTGTACACCAGGCTCATGGCACGCAGCGTGAGCTGGCCCTGGGATATTTCCCGCACCAGCACAAATACAAACCGTATCGCCTTGTAGGACCAGCGCTGCAGGCTGGAGAGCTGCTCGAGGTCCACTCGCCAGAGTTCGTTCAGCAGAAAGCCCCTGATGGTGCCGTAAATACCTGCCGGGCTTTGCATGGTGTCTCCTTTTACCTGCGCGCGTTCCGCCCTCCATCATAGCGCAGATTGAAAACCCGGGGGCATGGGCCAGCCGTGTGATTTCGGCTATTCTGTGGCACGGCCGCTAGCTGCCGCCCAACCTCAAGGAGACTGCACATGATTGGATACATCACCATCGGCGTGAACGACATGGCCAAGGCCAAGGCCTTCTACAGCGAACTGCTGGCTGACCTGGGGGCCAAGATAACCATCGACATGGACCGCATCGCGTTTTTCGGTACCGGCATGGACCAGCCCATGCTGGCCGTCTGCGTACCCTACAATGGCGAGGCGCCCAATCCGGGCAACGGCAACATGTTCGCGATCACTGGCGGTACCAAGGAGAATGTCGACAAGCTCTACCACAAGGCGATAGCGCTGGGAGCCACCTGCGATGGCGAACCCGGGCAGCGCATTCCGGACATGTTTTACGGTGCCTATGTGCGCGACCCCGATGGCAACAAAATCGCATTTTACGTGTTCGGCTGATCGGATGCAGGCAGCGGGCTGCATACCCCAAACAAGGTATGCAACCGCGGCCCGCTCAGCCGTACTCTCTCCGCCCGCAATAACCGTACAGAAAAAGAGGTAAACTCTATGCACGCACGCAAGCCCATCACACTTTTCGTCGCCGCCTGCCTGGGCGCCGGCAGCGTCAACCTCATGGCACAGGGCCTTGAGGAAGTGGTCGTCACCGCGCAAAAGCGCGAACAGACCCTGCAGGATGCACCGATCTCGATTGCGGCCTTCAATGCTGACCAGCTGGAGCAGAAAGGCGTCAACACCATCGACGACCTCGGCACCTCGGTACCCAACGTCAAGATCACCCGCTCACCGTCCAACACGTCTGCCGCCACCATCGCCATCCGCGGCTCCGCCACGATCAACCCGGCGATCACCTGGGAACCGACCGTCGGCATCTACCGGGATGGCGTCTTCATTGGCAAAAACGTCGGCGGCATTTTTGATATCGCCGAGCTGGAGCGCGTGGAAATGCTGCGTGGCCCGCAGGGCACGCTGTACGGCAAGAACACGGTTGGCGGCGCCGTCAACCTGATAACGAGCAAGCCCAGCGGCGAATTCAGCGGCAAGCTGCGCGCCGGTGTCGGCAACTATTCACTGAGCACGATCTACGGCAGCCTGGACCTTCCAGCCTTCGATCTCGGTGGTGCCGGACAAGTCATGGCGAAAGTGACCGGTTCATACCGCGAGCGTGACGGTCTGTACGACAACGTCAACGACCCCTTTGGCAACCCGCTGGCAAATCCGGTGTTGATCAATGAGTTCAACAATATCGACAACACCGTCGGGCGCTACGATATTCTCTGGGAAGCCTCGGATCGCTTCGACCTGCGCTACACCTG
>JAWWDH010000581.1:0-2059 GCA_033720015.1 Pseudomonas sp. | reverse complement strand
GAGCATTTCCTGCAGGGTGTACGCGGCACCGTAGGCTTCCAGGGCCCACACCTCCATCTCACCGAAGCGCTGGCCACCGAACTGCGCCTTGCCGCCCAGCGGCTGCTGGGTAACGAGGCTGTAGGAGCCAGTGGAACGCGCGTGCATCTTGTCGTCCACCAGGTGGTTCAGCTTCAGCATGTACATGTAGCCCACGGTGACCGGGCGATCAAAGGCCTCGCCGGTGCGACCGTCGTACAGCGTGAACTGGCCACTTTCGGGTAAGTCAGCCAGAGACAGCAGTTCCTTGATCGACTCTTCAGCAGCGCCGTCAAACACCGGCGTCGCCATTGGAACACCTGCACGCAGGTTTTCGGCCAGTGCCAGAATTTCCTTGTCATTCAGCGACTTGAGATCTTCAGTACGGCCGGACCCGTTGTTGTAGATGCGCTCGAGGAATTCGCGGACTTCCGCAACTTTGCGCTGCTCCTGCAACATCTGGTCGATTTTTACCCCCAGCCCCTTGGCAGCCATGCCCAGGTGGGTTTCGAGGATCTGACCGACGTTCATGCGCGACGGCACGCCCAGCGGGTTGAGAACGATGTCCACCGGCTCGCCGTTCTCGTCGAAGGGCATATCTTCAACCGGCATGATGACCGAGATAACGCCCTTGTTGCCGTGGCGGCCCGCCATCTTGTCACCGGGCTGGATGCGGCGTTTGATCGCAAGATACACCTTGACGATCTTCAGAACGCCCGGGGCCAGGTCATCGCCGCTTTGCAGCTTGCGCTTCTTGTCCTCAAACCGCTCTTCGAGCAATTTGTTCTGCTCGTCAAGCTGCTTCTTCGCCGCGGCCAGTGCGTCGTTCAGATCGCTGTCGGCCAGCTTCAACTTGAACCACTGCTCGCGATCCAGGTCAGCCAGCACCTTCGCGGTCAGCTCCGTGCCCTTGGCCAGGCCAGCGCCACTGACAGTCTTGGCGCCCTTCAACTGGTTGCCCAGCAGCGAGAATGTCGCCTCTTCGAAGATCCGGTACTCTTCCTTCAGGTCCTTGCGGAACTTGTCGAGCTGGTGCTTCTCGATCTGCAGCGCGCGCTGGTCCTTTTCAAGACCGTCGCGAGTAAACACCTGCACATCGATGACCGTGCCCTTGGTGCTGGAAGGCACACGCAGGGACGTATCCTTCACGTCCGAGGCCTTCTCACCGAAGATGGCACGCAACAGTTTCTCTTCCGGTGTGAGCTGGGTCTCGCCTTTCGGCGTTACCTTGCCCACCAGGATATCGCCCGCCTCTACCTCGGCACCGATGTACACAATGCCGGACTCATCAAGCTTGGACAGCGCACTCTCACCGACGTTGGGAATATCCGAGGATATTTCCTCGGAGCCCAGCTTGGTGTCACGCGCAATACAGGTAAGCTCCTGGATGTGAATCGTGGTGAAACGGTCTTCCTTGACCACTTTCTCGGACACCAGGATGGAGTCCTCGAAGTTGTAGCCGTTCCAGGGCATGAAAGCGATACGGATATTCTGGCCCAGCGCCAGGTCGCCCATATCGACTGACGGCCCGTCCGCCAGAATGTCGCCGCGCGCAACCACATCGCCCTGTTTCACGATCGGGCGCTGGTTGATGCAGGTGTTCTGGTTGGAACGCGTGTACTTGGTCAGGTTGTAGATGTCGACCGGTGCTTCATCCCTGCCCACGTCCTTGTCGTTGACACGAACCACGATGCGGCTGGCATCGACGGAATCGATGACACCGTCACGGCGGGCGACAACGCAGACACCGGAGTCGGCGGCAACGTAGCGCTCCATACCGGTACCGACCAGCGGCTTTTCACACTTCAGCGTGGGCACCGCCTGACGCTGCATGTTGGAACCCATCAGTGCACGGTTGGCGTCGTCGTGCTCGAGGAAGGGGATCAGCGCCGCGGCTACAGATACCACCTGCTTCGGCGAGACGTCCATGTAATCCACCTTTTCGGGCGGCATGACCGTAAATTCGTTCATGTGACGCACGGCGATCAGCTCGTCGACGAACCGGTTCTTGCTGTCGACCGCAGCCGACGCCTGCGCAATG
>JAWWDH010000580.1:0-2078 GCA_033720015.1 Pseudomonas sp. | reverse complement strand
GGTAAGACGACTTAAAGCCGTTTGTTGGTTTACTAAAACTATTTATTTTTGATCCTTAAAGGAGTGCGGCACATGTCAAAAGGGCATTCGCTACAAGACCCTTACCTCAATACCCTGCGTAAGGAACGCGTCCCGGTTTCCATTTACCTGGTCAATGGCATCAAGCTGCAAGGCCAGATCGAGTCCTTCGATCAGTTCGTGATTCTGCTGAAAAACACGGTCAGCCAAATGGTTTACAAACACGCTATTTCCACTGTGGTGCCGAGCCGTCCGGTGCGCCTGCCGAGTGCCGAGAGCGAGCAAGCTGAAGCCGAACCTGGTAACGCCTGATTTAGGAGGCTGCATTGTTCTTCGAGCGTCATGAAGGTGGGGAGCGGGCCATTCTGGTTCATCTGGACGGCCAAGACTCCGAGGCGCGCGAAGACCCGCAAGAATTTCAGGAGCTGGCCCTCTCGGCCGGCGCCGATGCGGTGGCCTTTCTCAGTGTGCCGAGCAATCGCCTAACGGCGAAGTACCTGATCGGCAGTGGCAAGGTCGAAGAGTTACGAGACCAGGTCAAGCTTCTTGAAGCTGATCTGGTCATCTTCAATTACGTCCTCACGCCGAGTCAGGAGCGCAACCTCGAGCGCGTATTCGAGTGTCGAGTGCTGGACCGTACCGGCCTGATTCTCGATATCTTCGCCCAGCGCGCGCGTACTCACGAAGGTAAGTTGCAGGTCGAGCTGGCTCAGTTGGATCATATGAGCACTCGGCTGGTGCGCGGTTGGACCCACCTGGAGCGGCAGAAGGGTGGTATAGGCCTGCGCGGTCCGGGTGAAACCCAGCTGGAAACTGACCGTCGTCTTTTGCGTGTGCGCATCCGCCAGATCAAGCAGAAACTGGAAAAGGTGCGTAGCCAGCGCGAGCAGGCGCGCCGTGGGCGCAAGCGCGCGGACATCCCTTCGGTCTCTCTGGTCGGTTATACCAACGCCGGCAAGTCAACCCTGTTCAATGCGCTGACTCGCTCGGAGGTCTATGCTGCCGACCAGCTGTTCGCCACGCTCGACCCGACTCTGCGTCGGTTGGAGCTGGATGATCTGGGGCCGGTGGTGTTGGCCGATACTGTGGGGTTTATTCGGCATTTGCCGCATAAGTTGGTCGAGGCTTTTCGCGCGACGCTTGAAGAATCGAGCAACTCGGACCTGCTGCTGCATGTGATCGATGCCCATGAGCCTGAGCGTATGGCGCAGATCGAGCAGGTGATGGCAGTGCTGGGTGAAATCGGTGCCGATGAGTTGCCGGTGCTTGAGGTGTATAACAAGCTGGACTTGCTCGAAGGCGTCGAGCCGCAAATTCAGCGGAATGCCGAGGGCAAGCCGCAGCGGGTGTGGCTGTCAGCACGGGATGGGCGGGGTTTGCCATTGCTGGAGCAGGCGATTGCCGAGTTGTTGGGGCATGACTTGTTTGTCGGCACGTTACACTTGCCGCAGCAGTTGGCGCGGTTGCGTGCGCAGTTTTTCGCGTTGGGTGTAGTGCAGAGCGAGGGGCATGCCGAAGATGGCAGCAGCCTGCTGGCGGTGCGCTTGCCTCGCGTGGAGTTGAATCGGCTGGTCAGTCGGGAAGGGCTGAAGCCGCTGGAATTTATCGAGCAACACACTTTGCAATAAAGCCTGTTGCAGTGGTTTCGCCGCTGACGGTGGGCATTCGGTAGCATTAGCGGGCGCGCCGTGGGTGCGTCTTTGCTTTATCAGTATGGAGAGCGCTATGGCTTGGAATGAGCCGGGTGGCAACTCGAACAATCAGGATCCTTGGGGTGGGCGCCGTGGCGGCGATCGCAAGGGGCCGCCTGATCTCGACGAGGCCTTCCGCAAGCTGCAGGAAAGCCTGAATGGGCTGTTCGGTGGCAATAAGAAACGTGGCAGTGACGACGGCGCCGGAAAGGGTGGTGGTTTCGGCTTGCTATTCGTTGGCTTGGGCTTGTTGGCCGCCATATGGCTGTACAGCGCGATCTATGTGGTTGACGAGCAGGAACAGGCGGTGGTGCTGCGCTTCGGCAAGTACTACGAAACCGTCGGGCCGGGCTTGAACATCTACTTCCC
>JAWWDH010000579.1:0-2094 GCA_033720015.1 Pseudomonas sp. | reverse complement strand
GGGCAGACCGCCGAGATCGTCGCCCGTCGCTACAACGTTAGCCGTGAGGCGCAGGACGCCTACGCACTGCAAAGCCAGCAGCGCACTGCCAAGGCGCAGGCTGATGGTTTGTTCGACGATGAAATCGTGCCAATGAACGTCAAGTACCAAGTAGAGGACAAGGCCAGCGGCGAGAAGAGCATCGTCGATGGCATCGTCGCCCATGACGACTGCAACCGTGCCGATACCACGCTGGAAAGCCTGGCCGCGCTTAAGCCGGTATTTGCCGATGATGGCTCGGTGACAGCAGGTAATGCTTCGCAGTTGTCCGACGGTGCTTCGATGACCCTGGTGATGAGCTTGGACAAAGCCATCGAGCTGGGCCTCAAGCCACTGGCATTGTTCCGTGGCTTTGTGGCCGCCGGCTGTGAGCCGGATGAGATGGGCATAGGTCCGGTGTTCTCGGTGCCGAAATTGCTCAAGGCCAAGGGCCTCAAAGTGGACGATATCGATCTGTGGGAACTCAACGAAGCATTCGCTTCACAGTGCCTGTACGCCCGTGATCGTCTGGAAATCGACAACGCCAAGTACAACGTCAATGGCGGTTCAATCTCCATTGGCCACCCATTCGGCATGACCGGCTCGCGTCAGGTCGGTCACTTGGTGCGCGAACTGCAGCGGCGCAATCAGCGTTACGGCATCGTCACCATGTGTGTGGGCGGCGGCATGGGGGCAACCGGGTTGTTCGAAGCGCTGCGCTGATCCGGCTTAGTGCCGGATCGCCAATGCGCCTTATCCCACTACCGATAAGCCGCTCCTCAGGTATGCAGCCAATAAAAAAACCGCGATTACTCGCGGTTTTTTTATTGGCTGAGATTTGCCGTTATTTAAAAAGAGCGGCTCTCAATGATGTCGCTGGCCTGAATCATTCGGCGGATATAAAACGCAATCTCACGTTCCGCATCCGTGCGGGTGAAATATGGCCCTTCGAGTGAGCCTTCACGGGTGGAGAAAAAGTACTGACCGTTAACCGCGCTGACGCGCTCGCAGCGATAGTGCGTGCCAGGACTGTGATCGATAGCGCGTTGACCGAACATAGATGATCCTCCCGCAAGGTGATAACTGAATTCAGTCTAAACCCCTGCCTGGTCATCTATTGGAGTTAGCGATGGATGGTCGGATTTACCCGCTATTCGCAGTATTTGCCCGATTTTTACGAATTTTGACGTCAACATAATGACCTGGTACTAATCGGCCATCAGTACAGTTGCCGTGCATGCTTAGACTTTTCTGTGGCTGTGCCGGTGAAGGCTGGCGACCTAAAATACTGTTTCGCCGCGGTAACCTGCATTGGGCAAGAGTTAAGGCGCTGGTTGTGGAGCACGTATGCATATTTCTTCTGGTCGCTGGCTCTACGGTCTGTTTCTCGCAGTTGCTAACTGCGGTGCTATGGGGTGTGTTGCCGATCAAGCTTAAGCAAGTGTTGCAGGTGCTGGATCCGGTCACGGTGACTTGGTATCGCTTGCTGGTATCGGGCTCGATCCTGCTGGCCTATTTGGCCGCCAGCAGGCGCTTGCCGGCGTTTCGTCCGCTGGGCAAGCAGGGCGCCTGGTTGCTGGTGCTGGCGATAGCCGGCTTGACTGCCAACTATGTGCTGTACCTGGTTGGCCTGAATCTGCTCAGCCCCGGTACGACCCAGCTGGTGATTCAGGTCGCGCCGATTTTGTTGTTGGTCAGCAGTTTGTTGGTTTTTCGCGAGCGTTTCAGTCTCGGTCAGGGGCTGGGTTTGCTGGTGCTGCTGGTCGGTTTTGCCTTGTTCTTCAACCAGCGCCTGGATGAGCTTTTGAGTTCGCTGACGGCATATACGACTGGGGTGTTAATCGTCTTGCTGGCAGCGTTTGTCTGGGCGTTTTACGGCCTGGCGCAGAAGCAGTTGCTGACGGTGTGGAACTCGCTGCAGGTGATGATGGTGATCTACCTGGCGTGCGCCATGTTGCTGACACCCTGGGCGCAGCCGCTGCAAGCGCTGGAGTTGAGCCCACTGCAAGGCTGGCTGCTGTTTGCCTGTTGCCTGAACACCCTGGTGGCGTACGGGGCGTTTGCCGAGGCACTGGC
>JAWWDH010000578.1:0-2098 GCA_033720015.1 Pseudomonas sp. | reverse complement strand
ACTAGATGTTGTGGCACGTCGGGTATACGGCCTGTTCTGATCAAGGCGTCCACGCTCTTCTGGCGGGTCAGTGGCCTGATCTGGATCGGTGATGCTCAAACGCCCATCTAAGCTATTTTTTGCACTTTTTCAGTCCGTTGTATGGACTGCTTCGGGGCAAATGTGCTTGTGTGATTCTGTGTGCTAAAACCCAATATGTAGGTGTTTGTCGCGCTGGGGATACAAGATAGAGCGGTGTAGGGGTGAAGGCAAGTCGATAAATTAACGGCGCCTGTGGATAAGCCTGTGGGTTACTTTGGGGTAACTTTCGCAAGGCCGCGTAGTTGCTGGGGTTGCCCCCTGCGAGCCGTTCGTCGTCATGGCTCAGGCTTTTTTAGCCATTCTCAATGGGTTTTTTTAGTCAATACGATAAACACAATATGTAGTTTTTTTGTCGCTGTTGGCGGCCTGCTCTATCTCAGCTGTCGGGGCGCGTTTTTCGGTGTGTCGCAGCCAGGCCCACGCGCATGCGTGAGGGCGGCGCTGCTCAGGCCGCGTTGTTACAATGCCGGCGCCATTGTGGCCAGGTGAAACCTTCTAGGAGTTAGTTGTGGAGCAGCAGTCGTGGCACATTCTTATTGTCGAAGACGACCAGCGCCTGGCCGAGTTGACCCGTGAGTACTTGCAGGGCAATGGCCTTAACGTGTCCATCGAGATGGACGGCGCGCAGGCGGCTGCGCGCATTTTGCAGGAGCAGCCGGATCTGGTGATTCTCGACCTGATGCTGCCCGGCGAGGATGGCTTGTCGATCTGCCGCAAGGTGCGCGGGCAATACGAGGGGCCGATCCTGATGCTCACCGCGCGTACCGATGATATGGACCAGGTGCTGGGCCTGGAGATGGGCGCGGACGATTATGTCTACAAGCCGGTGCGCCCGCGCGTGCTGCTGGCGCGCATCCGCGCGCTGCTGCGTCGCCATGAAAGCAGTGAGGTGCAAGAGCCAACCGAGCGCCGGCGGCTGCAGTTCGGCCAACTGGTGATCGACAGCGCCATGCGCGAAGCCTGGCTGGGCGAGCAGGGCATCGAACTGACCAGTGCCGAATTCGATTTGTTGTGGCTGCTGACCTCCAATGCTGGGCGGATCCTCTCGCGCGAGGAAATCTTCAACGCCCTGCGCGGCATTGAATACGACGGCCAGGATCGCTCCATCGATGTGCGCATTTCGCGTATCCGCCCGAAGATAGGTGACGACCCGATGCATCCGCGCCTGATCAAAACCGTGCGCAGCAAGGGCTATCTGTTTGTCGCCGAAGCGGCCGAGGCCATGCTATGAGCTGCGCTGTGAGCCGCCGATGAACTCGATCTTTCTGCGCATCTATGCCGGCATGCTGGCCGTGCTGGTGCTGGTGGCATTGCTCGGCGTTGGCGCGCTGCAGTTACTCAACGAGATGCGCGTGGATCAATACCGCGAGCGCCTGGCGCAGGGCACCTTCCGCCTGATGGCCGATAACCTCACGCCGATGGTGGAAATCGAGCGGCGTCGGGCCGTGGTGTTGTGGGGGCGGTTACTCGGTGTTCCCATGCAGGTGACGGCGCTGGCTGAGGCCGGCCTCGACAGCAGTTCGCGTAACAAGCTGCGCCGCGGCCAGGTGCTGGTGCAGCAAACCGGCCCGCACGAGGCGCGCATTTACAGTCAGTTGGGTGATCAGCCGCTGCTGTTGGTGGCCGATGTGCAGCAGGTCAGTGAGCAGCTGGCGCGGGCGACCAGCTTTTTGTTGATTGATGAGCTGGTGCGCTATCCCTGGGATGAGCAGCCAGGCCGGCTGGCAGCGCTCAAGCGCGACAAGCAGTTCGGTTTTGATCTGCGACTGGTACGTCTCGATCAGGCGGCGCTCGACCCCGACCAGCGCCGCCGGGTGGATGAAGGCGACACGGTGATGGCCTTGGGCCGTGGCGGTGACAGCATTTATGTGTTCTCCGGCATCGTCGACACGCCGTGGGTGCTGGAGATCGGCCCGCTGTACCAGATGGACCCGTATCCGGCGCAGTGGCTGGTGCTGATTGGGGTGCTGAGCCTGAGCCTGATCGGCATGATGGTCTATCTGCTGGTGCGGCCGTT
>JAWWDH010000577.1:0-2105 GCA_033720015.1 Pseudomonas sp. | reverse complement strand
GGGAGATCACCCAGTAACCCAACGGTATGATCAGTCCGCTTTCCTCAGCCAGCGGGATGAACTCATTGGGCGCCAGCAAACCGTGCTCACTGTGCTGCCAGCGTACCAGCGCCTCCAGGCCGACGATACGCCCGGTCTGCAGGCACAAGCGCGGCTGGTAATGCAGTACCAGCTCATCGCGGCGCAGGGCACGGCGCAGCTCGCTTTCCTGGTCGGCCTGATTGCGCGCGCTGCGGTTGATCCGCTCGTCATAGCGGTAGAAGCTGCAGCCATGCTGGCTTTTGGCCTGTTGCATGGCGATGTGCGCATGCCACATCAGCGTGTCGGCACTGTTGCCGGGGCGCGAATGCGCCAGGCCCAGACTGCAACCGACCAACAGGCTTTCGCCGTTGATCCAGTAGGGTTCGCTGAGGGCTTCGCTAAGTTTTGCGGCCAGCCGTTCAGCGCGCAGCGGATCGCGCCGGCTGTCGAGTAAAAGGGCAAACTCATCGCTGCCAAGGCGCGCCAGCTGATCGCCGTCTTGCAGCTGCGCCTTGATCCGCGCCACCATCTGCAGGATCAAACTGTCACCGCCCTGATAGCCAAGGGCATCGTTAGCGTGACGGAAGTTGTCCAGGTCGAGATGGCCGAGGGTCAGTCCACACCCTTGGTATTCAGCCAAACGCGCGGCCAGCAGACTGAGAAACCCCTGGCGGTTGGCAATCCCGGTCAACGCGTCCTGCTCGCCCAGACGCTGCAGGGTGTCATGCAGTTTGCCGCGCTCGCAAGCATAGCGCAGGCAGCGACGCAGCACCTCGACATTCAGCTGATCGCGCACCAGCCAGTCGCTCACCCCCTCGGGCACAGCGTTCGGCTCGGTGTCCAGCAGCAGGATAGTCGGCAGAGAACAGCGCCCCGCGGCCGGCAGATACTGGGTGGTGCTCAGCAGCAGAGCGTTATCGGGTTTATCGAACAGTGCGCTGGCGGCTTCCCAGGACGGCGCAGTTATCAGTGCATAGCCACCGCCCAACGCACTCAGATGCTCGCGCAGCAACTGCGCCCAGTCGGGCGTTTCCGCTAACAGGAGTAAGCGTAATGGTTCGACGGACGCAGACAAACAACTTCCCCCACAGCCCCAATGAGCAGGAATGAGCCTGCCCAGATGCGTCGTAATCGACGTCTAATTACGCACGTCCATGTGTCTACGCCGCGTCCTGCGGCCAGGCAAGGTGCCTGAATCAGCACAAGAGTACTGGATTACACAAATTAGCCAAGCCTGGCGGTTGGCCATTACGTGTACTGCAACACACTTCCAGATGGTCACGGCAGAACGCTTCAGGCCTGTTAAAATGCGCGCCCATTTCGCCTGACGATCGACTCAATGTCCCGACTGAACCCCCGGCAGCAGGAAGCCGTGAACTATGTCGGCGGCCCTCTTTTGGTGCTCGCCGGCGCAGGCTCCGGCAAGACCAGCGTAATTACCCGCAAGATTGCCCACCTGGTGCAGAACTGCGGCATCCAGGCCCGCCATATCGTCGCCATGACCTTTACCAACAAGGCCGCGCGCGAAATGAAGGAGCGCGTCGGCAGCCTGCTCAAGGGGCCGGAAGCGCGCGGCCTGACGGTGTCGACCTTCCACAACCTGGGCATGAACATCATCCGCAAGGAATACGCCGCCCTTGGCTACAAACCGGGCTTCTCGATCTTCGATGAGGGTGATATCAAGGCGCTGCTGTCGGACATCATGCAGAAGGAATATGCCGGCGACGACGGCATCGATGAGATCAAGAACTACATCGGCAGCTGGAAGAACGACCTGGTGCTGCCCGAGCAAGCCCTGGCCGAGTCACGCAACCCCAAGGAGCAGACCGCAGCGATCGTCTACCTGCATTACCAGCGCACGCTGAAAGCGTATAACGCGGTGGACTTCGACGACCTGATCCTGATGCCGGTGAAACTGTTCCAGGAACACCCGGACATCCTGGAAAAGTGGCAGAACCGCATCCGCTACCTGCTGGTCGACGAATACCAAGACACCAACGCCAGCCAGTACCTGCTGGTGAAGCTGCTGGTGGGCATGCGCAATCAGTTCACCGTGGTTGGCGACGATGACCAGTCGATCTACG
>JAWWDH010000576.1:0-2111 GCA_033720015.1 Pseudomonas sp. | reverse complement strand
TAGTACGTCTTTCAGATAAGCATAAGGCTCGGACCCATTCAGCTTCGCTGACTGGATCAGGTTCATGGTCGCCGCCGCGCGTCGGGCACTGCGAAACGATCCGGCTAACAGCCAGTTTGATCGACCCAGTGCCCACGGCCGTATCTGGTTTCTCATCCGAGAGTTGTCGATAGGCACATTGCCGTCATTCAGGTAACGGATTAACGCGGTCCATCGCTTCAGGCTGTAGTCCAATGCCTTGGCGATGGCCGAGCCTTCCTGTACCAACTGGCGTTGTGCGATCATCCAGTGGTGCAAGGTATCCAGTATGGGTTTGGCGAGTTCCTGGCGGCGTTGCAGTCGATGCTCAGCGCTCGCGTCTTTGAGGCTCCGCTCCACATCATACAGGCGCTGGATATATGCCAGAGTCTTAGCCGCAATGTGGCTCTTGTTGCTCGCATGCAGATCAAAGAACTTGCGACGAGCATGCGCCATGTAACCGATCTCTGTTACGCCAGCAGCAAAACTGGCCATGTAACCACCGAAGTCATCGCAGACCAGATTTCCAGTCCAGTCACCGAGGAACGCTCGGGCATGTTCTCCAGCCCGCCCCGGGCTGAAGGCATAGCTTACCGCCTGCAGCGGTTAATAGACTGTGCTGGCATAGGCCCAGGCATAGGCCCGATGTGTTTTCTTCTGGCCCGGTGCGAGCATTTGAACCGGTGTCTCGTCAGCGTGGATGACGGCTCCAGCCAGCAACTGCGTGCCCAATTCATCGACCAGGGGCTACGCCACACCGCGGGCACCCACCCAGTCCGTCAGTGTTGAGCGAGCGATGGCGTAGCCCGCACGGGAAAAGGTCTACTCTTGTCGGTACAGCGGCAAGTGATCGACGTACTTGGCGATCAACATCTGGGCCAGAAACTTAGTCGCCGGAGTGCCTTTATCGATGTTGTGGCCAGCCAGATTTGATTCATCCGGATCATGTGTCGGCAACGCTCGCAACCAGGGCAGACACCGCTCGGCTTCTGATACGAACCAATGCACGACAGCGTTACCCCGAACGCCGGGCAGTTCGATTCACAGCATCGGTTCGCAACTCGACCGGATCGTTGGCAAGCCCAGTGGAACAATGTAAGAGACTTTATCTGAACCAGCCGAGCGCGCGTCCGCTGTGCGTCGCCATTTATAAACCAGGTTCTCGGTGAGCCCATGGGTAAGGGCGATGTTTGCCAGGGAAGCGGCGGGTTGGTTACAGGCTTCGACGAGTTGGGCTTTAATAGCCTGAGAATACACTCGCCACTTCTTAGGTTCAGGTCAGGAGCTAAATATGAACATAGAAATATCTACTTAAATCAGGTGGACACTATTGATTGAGGTATTTTGGTAATTCCAGATGGTTTCACCACAGGACGCTTGCAGTTACAGTGACTAACGATTAATGTAACAGTGGGACTTGCTACCACTACAAACAGCAGGAGATTGGTCGCGACATTTTTAGCATTGTCAGGCCAATCGGCTACGAATTAGGAACGCCTTTTTTCGGCATCAATTTCACTCGGGGTTCTACCATCCAGAGTCGGCACGGCATCAAGTTTTCGAATGAGTCCGTCCAGTTTCGCCAGATCGCCTTCCACTATTTCCCGCTCATCCGCAGTCAACGGAACCGTTTCCAAATACCGTTTAATGGACGTTTTGCTTTCCAATGCCTGGGCCTTTGCGCTGGCTTTCGGCAAATTAAAATCACACCCGGCACAGGCCATACGGTGTGGGCAACTGCTCCAAAAGGGATTCGAACAATATGAGTCGCCCAAATCATAAAAGGTGTAGGGCTCATCTGAATGGCGCGCAATGATGTCGTGGTCGATCAAAACGGAAACCATGTGCGCCATTTGATCAGCTTTAACAAAGGATGCTGCCAGCTTGGTAGGCCGAATTCGAATGTAGTGCAAAGTCGAATTCGGAGAACTATGTCCCGACCACTGCATCAACTCGATCAGCGACATGCCTTGAGGGACGCTGGCAAGCGCAGTCACTGCAGATGCACGGCCTCTGTGGCTGGTGATTCGCCCGAGACTGTCTTCCAGTGGCACACCCGCTTTTGTGCATAGCATGGGTATAACGGTGCTATT
>JAWWDH010000575.1:0-2125 GCA_033720015.1 Pseudomonas sp. | reverse complement strand
GGTAGTTAATCTTCAGGCGGTTCTCCCACTCCACCAGATCGGCACGTACGCGGATGCGCTGGCCGAACTGCGCGCCACGGATATAGCGCACCTGCAGGTCGATCACCGGCCAGGCGTAGCCGGCGTCGCGCATTTGCCGGTAGTTGTGGCCGAGCTTGTCGAGCAGGGCGCAACGCGCTTCCTCGAAGTATTTGACGTAGTGGCCGTGCCAGACTACTTCCATCATGTCGACGTCGAAGAACGGCACTACGAGTTCGATTTCAGCCTGCAACACACCCTTGCTACGCATAGAGGCTCCAGTGTTGCTCGCGGATGCGCACCAGGCACAGGCGCAGTTCGGCTTCCAAGGCGCGGTCTTCGATGACCGGGTGGAAGTCCACGGCCAGCTGCTCGCGCATGGCGGCCACTGGGCCGGGGATGTCGATTTTGCCGTCGCGCTGGCGCAGCCACACGCCTTGGTTGGCGGCCAGCAAGGTGGCGGCGGCGACCTGTTCGGTCAGCTCCAGGCTGCGCAGAGCGTCGCGGGCGGCGATGGTGCCCATGCTCACCTTGTCTTGGTTGTGGCACTCGGTGGAGCGCGAGAACACGCTGGCCGGCATGGTGTTTTTCAGCGCTTCGGCGGTCCAGGCGCTGGTGCCGATCTGCACCGCCTTGAAGCCGTGGTTGATCATCGCGCTGACGCTCGGCGCGCCGGACAGGTTGCTCGGCAGGCCATGGTTGTAGCGGGTGTCGACCAGCAGGGCGAGCTGGCGGTCGAGTAGGTCGGCGACGTTGCCCACCAGGTTCTTCAGGCTGTCCATGGCGAAGGCGATATGCCCGCCGTAGAAATGCCCGCCGTGCAGCACGCGCTCGGCTTCGGCGTCGATCAGCGGGTTGTCGTTGGCGCTGTTCAGCTCGGTCTCGATAAATTGGCGGAGCAGGCCCAGGCTGTCGGCCAGTACGCCGAGTACGTGTGGCGCGCAACGCAGCGAGTAGCGATCCTGTAGGCGGTGCAACGGCGCGGTTGGTGCGTCGATGGCCAGGTCCTGGCGTAGCCAGGCGGCGACTTGCATCTGCCCCGGATGCGGCTTGGCGGCGAACAGGCGCTCGTCGAAGTGCTCCGGGTTGCCTTCCAGCGCCACCACGTTGAGCGCGGTGATGCGCGTGGCCAGCTTGAGCAGGTACTCGGCGCGCGAGAATGCCTGACAGGCCAACGCAGTCATCACCGCCGTGCCGTTCATCAGCGCCAGGGCTTCTTTCGGGCGTAGGGTCAGTGGCGTCCAGCCCAGCTCAGCATGCACCTCGGCGGCGCTGCGGCGTTCACCTTTGAACATTACTTCGCGCTCGCCGCTGAGGGTGGCGGCCACGTAGGACAGCGGTGTGAGGTCGCCGCTGGCGCCCACCGAGCCTTCTTCCGGGATCAGCGGCAGCACATCAAATTCGAGAAACGCCTGCAGGCGTTCGAGCAACTCCACGCGCACCCCGGAGACGCCCTGGCACAGCGACTGCAAACGTGCCGCCAGTACCGCGCGGGTCGCCGGCTCATCCAGCAGTTTGCCCAGGCCGCAGCCGTGGAAGGTGTAAAGGTGACGCGGCAGCGCTTCGACCTGATGCAGTGGCACGGCCACCACGCAAGAGTCGCCGTAGCCGGTGGTGACGCCATAGATCACGCCTTCCTTGTCCAGCAGGCTGTCGAGAAAGCGCGCGCCCTTGGCGATTTTTTCGCGGTAGACGGCATCGCTTTGCAGCTGCGCCGGGGCGCTGCAGCTGGCCAGGGCAACAACCTGTTCGATGCTCAGGGGGCGTTCGCCAAACACGATGGGATCAGGCTGATTTGTCGTCATCTTTATTCCAAAACGGGTAGAAGTTGAACCATTGCAGAGGCGCATCCAGGCAGCGTTGTGCCAGCTGGTCGGCGTAGCGCTGGGTCCAGTGGTGGATCACCTCATCACGTTCGCTGCGCTTCCATTGCAGGCGCTCGGCGAAGGGCTCGATGATCACTTGATAGCGGTTGTCGATTTTCAGGCAGTGAATCAGGCTAACTGGGCATTGCAGCAGCCCGGCCAGCAGCCACGGCCCCGGCGGGAGGGGAGCGGGGTTGAGGTGATAGTCCGCGCTGAGCTTGAGGCTGCCCTTGTGCGTCGCT
>JAWWDH010000574.1:0-2134 GCA_033720015.1 Pseudomonas sp. | reverse complement strand
CACACCTGCTAGCAGGTGCTTACAAACCTTGCTCAACAAACGTAGCAGCCAACGCCAGCGCCGTATCCAGCGCAGCCGCATCGACGCCACCGCCTTGCGCCATGTCCGGGCGACCACCGCCCTTGCCGCCAACGGCCGCCGCAGCTTGCTTCATCAGCTCGCCGGCTTTCAGCTTGGCCGTTAGGTCTTGCGTCACACCGGCGACGAGCACGACCTTTTCGTCCTGCACACCACCGAGCAGAATCACTGCGCTGCCGAGCTTGTTCTTCAACTGATCGACCATGGCCAGCAACGCTTTGCCATCCAGCCCATCCAGTCGCGCACTCAACACCTTGATGCCTTTAACGTCGATGGCGGAACCGGCCAAATCATTACCGGCAGCGCTGGCAGCCTTGGCCTTGAGCTGCTCCAGCTCTTTTTCCAGCTGGCGATTACGCTCCAGCACACCGGCCAGCTTGTCCAACAGGTTTTCGCGACTGCCTTTAACCAGTGCAGCGGCTTCTTTCAGCTGCTCTTCGGCACCGTTGAGGTAGGCAAACGCGGCAGCGCCAGTCACCGCTTCGATGCGCCGCACACCTGCTGCCACACCACTTTCGCTGATGATCTTGAACAGACCGATATCGCCCGTGCGCTTGGCGTGAGTACCACCACACAGCTCAACGGAGAAATCACCGCCCATGCTCAACACGCGCACCTGGTCACCGTACTTTTCACCGAACAGCGCCATGGCGCCTTTGGCCTTGGCGGTTTCGATGTCGGTTTCCAGGGTTTCAACGTCGCTGTTGCCGCGCACTTCGCGGTTGACGATGGTTTCCAGCTCTTTCAGTTGCGCCGGGGTGATTGCCTCGAAGTGACTGAAGTCGAAGCGCAAACGCTGACTGTCGACCAACGAGCCCTTTTGCGTCACGTGCTCACCGAGCACCTGACGCAAAGCTGCGTGCAGCAAATGGGTAGCCGAATGATTGAGCGCAGTGGCCTGACGCACACTGGCATCCACTTCAGCTTTGAGCGAAGTACCGACGCTCAAACCACCTTTGACCGCAACGCCGTGGTGCAGGAAGGCACCGCCCGCTTTGGTGGTATCGCGCACATCAAAGCGCACGCCCGCCCCTTCCAGGAAACCGCAGTCGCCGACCTGACCACCGGATTCAGCGTAGAACGGCGTCTGGTCGAGGACCACTACGCCCTCCTCGCCTTCACTCAGGCTGTCCACGGCCTGACCGGCCTGGAACAGCGCAATTATCTTGCCGCTACCGCTGGTGCCCTGATAACCGAGGAACGCGGTATCGCTGTCGACCTTGACCAGCGCGTTGTAGTCCATACCAAAGGAGCTGGCGGAACGGGCGCGCTCACGTTGCGCCTGCATTTCACGCTCAAAGCCCTCTTCATCCAGGGTCAGCTCGCGCTCACGGGCGATGTCGCCAGTGAGGTCCATCGGAAAACCGAAGGTGTCGTAGAGCTTGAAGATCACATCACCGGGAATCACCGTGCCTTTAAGTTCAGCCAGATCCTGCTCGAGAATCTTCAGGCCCTGCTCCAGGGTCTTGGCGAACTGTTCTTCTTCAGTTTTCAGTACGCGCTCGATATGCGCCTGCTGCTGCTTGAGCTCAGGGAAAGCGTCGCCCATCTCAGCAACCAGAGCAGCGACGATCTGGTAGAAGAAACTGCCCTTGGCGCCCAGCTTGTTACCGTGGCGGCAGGCGCGGCGGATAATGCGGCGCAGTACATAACCACGGCCTTCGTTGGACGGCGTCACGCCATCGGCAATCAGGAAACCGCACGAGCGGATGTGGTCAGCCACTACTTTCAGCGAAGCCTGGCCGTCGTTGCTGCAACCGATGGCCTTGGCCGCCGCATTCAGCAGGCTCTGGAACAGGTCGATTTCGTAGTTGGAGTTGACGTGCTGCAGCACCGCACTGACGCGCTCCAGGCCCATGCCAGTGTCCACGCTCGGCGCCGGCAGCGGATGCAAGACGCCATCAGCAGTGCGGTTGAACTGCATAAACACGTTGTTCCAGATCTCGATGTAGCGATCACCGTCCTCTTCTGGCGAACCGGGCGGGCCGCCCCAGATGTGTTCGCCGTGATCAAAGAAGATCTCGGTGCACGGGCCACACGGGCCGGTATCGCCCAT
>JAWWDH010000573.1:0-2139 GCA_033720015.1 Pseudomonas sp. | reverse complement strand
AGCAAGGTGACGAGGCAACGCGCACATTTATCGCCTACGTGACGGGGTTGCTGACCCTAGTGCTGGCGTTTGTCACGTTTGTCGGGGTTCTGGCGGCGCCCTGGATCGTTTGGGCCTCCGCGCCGGGATTTGCTGATGAGGCGGAGCGGTTTGCGCTGACCACTGATCTGCTGCGGATCACTTTTCCTTATCTTTTGCTGATCTCGCTGTCTTCGCTGGCGGGGGCGGTGCTCAATACGTGGAACCGTTTCTCGGTGCCTGCGTTTGTGCCGACCTTGCTAAACGTCAGCATGATTGTCTTTGCGTTATTCCTGACGCCTTATTTTGACCCGCCGATCATGGCGCTGGGCTGGGCAGTGTTGGTGGGTGGGCTGTTGCAGTTGTTATTTCAGCTGCCGCACCTGCATAAGATCGGCATGCTGGTGCTGCCACGTCTGAATTTGAAAGACACCGGTGTTTGGCGGGTGGTGAAGCAGATGGGGCCGGCGATCTTCGGGGTGTCGGTCAGTCAAATCTCCTTGATCATCAACACGATCTTTGCCTCTTTTCTGGTTGCCGGCTCCGTGTCGTGGATGTACTACGCCGACCGACTGATGGAGTTGCCGGCTGGTGTGCTTGGCGTTGCGCTAGGGACCATTCTGCTGCCGGCCTTGTCGAAAACCCATGCTGGGGCCAGTCGCGAGGATTACTCCAAACTGCTCGACTGGGGTTTGCGACTGTGCCTGGTGTTGGCGTTGCCCAGTGCGGTGGCGTTGGCCATTATCTCCGAGCCGCTGATCGCCTCGCTGTTCCAGTACGGCAAGTTCAGTGCGGCCGACACGGCGATGACGCAGCGCGCGCTGATCGCTTACTCATTCGGCCTGGTCGGGATTATTTTGGTGAAAATCCTCGCTCCCGCCTTTTACGCCCAGCAGAACATCAAAACCCCGGTGCGTATCGGCCTGGTGACGCTGCTGGCAACCCAGGCAATGAACCTGCTTTTCGTCTTCGTGATCCCGCTGGCGCATGCCGGGCTGGCCTTGGCGATTGGTTTGGCCGCTTGTCTGAATGCCGGGCTGCTGTATTGGCAGTTACGTAAGCGCGAGATGTTTACCCCGCAGCCGGGCTGGGCAATGTTTGCTGGCAAGTTGTTGCTGGCATTGCTGGCAATGGTGGCGGCGCTGCTGTTAGCCATGCAGCAGCTGCCGGCGTGGGCGGACGGCAGCATGCTCTGGCGCTTGCTGCGGTTGGGCGGGCTGGTTGGCGTGGGGTTGCTGGCCTATTTCGCGGTGTTGGTGCTGTTGGGCTTTCGCCTGCGTGACTTCGCTCGGCGCAGCGCGCTCTGAGGGCGACTGATTTGCCGCCTGTTGTCTGCTGCCCGGTGTGCGTATAATCGACCACTTTATGAGCAAGAAGCGCGTTATGCAGCTGGTTCGAGGCCTACACAATTTGCGGCCCCAGCATCGGGGCTGTGTCGCCACCATCGGTAATTTCGACGGCGTCCATCGTGGTCACCAGGCCATCTTGGCGCGTTTGCGTGAGCGCTCCGCTGAATTGGGTGTGCCTAGCTGCGTGTTGATTTTCGAGCCGCAACCGCGTGAATTCTTTGCGCCCGACAGCGCTCCGGCGCGCTTGGCGCGGCTGCGTGACAAGCTCGCGCTGTTGGCCGCCGAAGGCGTTGATCAGGTCTTGTGCCTGAGCTTCAACCGCCGTCTGCGTGAGCTGAGCGCCGCCGAGTTCGTGCAGCGCGTGCTGGTCGATGGCCTGGGCGTACAGCACCTGGAAGTCGGTGATGATTTCCGTTTTGGTTGTGATCGTGCTGGCGATTTCGCCTTCCTGGCCGAGGCTGGTGAGCGTGAAGGCTTCAGTGTCGAAGCGGCCAGCACGGTCGAGCTAGACGGCATTCGTGTCAGTAGCACGCGGGTGCGTGAAGCGCTGGATGTCGGCGATTTTGCCCTGGCGCAGCACTTGCTCGGGCGGCCCTTCCAGATCGCCGGGCGAGTCTTGCACGGGCAGAAGTTGGGGCGACAGCTGGATGCGCCAACCGCCAATGTGCAGCTCAAACGCAAGCGTGTGCCACTGCGCGGGGTGTATCTGGTCAGCACTGAAATCGACGGTCGGACCTGGCCGGGTGTGGCCAATATTGGTGTGCGACCGAGT
>JAWWDH010000572.1:0-2141 GCA_033720015.1 Pseudomonas sp. | reverse complement strand
CGCCCTCAGGACACCGCGCAGTTGCTGAAGACACTGTTTCAGCGCTGGTCCGGTCAGCCCACAAGCGAGCAAAGTGCATGAGCCTGAATTTCGAAGAGGTGCGTCTGCGCCTGCCGCACATTGAACTGGCTGCCCACCTGTATGGGCCTGAAGATGGCCTGCCGGTGATTGCCTTGCACGGCTGGCTGGACAATGCCGCCAGCTTTGCCCGTCTGGCCCCGCTGTTGCCGGGCTTGCGCATCGTCGCCCTGGATTTTGCCGGGCATGGCCACTCTGATCACCGCCCGCCGGGCAGCAGTTATGCCATCTGGGATTATGCCTATGATGTGCTACAGGTCGCCGAGCAGTTCGGCTGGCAGCGCTTCTCCCTGCTTGGGCATTCCATGGGTGCGATTGTCTCGGTGTTGCTGGCGGCGGCCATGCCCGAGCGTGTTGAGCGTCTGGCGTTAATTGACGGGCTGATTCCCTATACCGGCGAGGCGGACAGCTCACCGCAGAAACTCGGCGAAGCGCTCAATGCGCAGCTGGCCTTGGCCGGTAAAAGCAAACCGGTGTACGCCGAATTTTCCCGCGCGGTTGAAGCACGCATGCGCGGCGTCGGCGCGGTCAGTCGCGAAGCGGCCGAGCTGCTCGCGCAGCGTGGTCTGATGCCAGTGCCCGGTGGCTATACGTGGCGTACCGACAGCCGCCTGACTCTGCCATCACCGTTGCGCCTGACCCATGCGCATGCGCTGGCGTTTGTGCGCAGCCTGCAATGCCCGACTAAATTGTTGATGGCGCAACAAGGCATGCTGCTGGCGCAACCGAGCATCAACCAATTGCTCGAAGGCTTGGCCGTTGAGGCGGTGCAGTTGCCCGGCGGGCATCATTTACATCTGGATGACGAGCAAGGTGCAGCGCTGGTAGCAGACTGTTTCAAAGCTTTCCTGGGCGCGTCTTGACTTGATCTAGGTAACTGGGGAAGGTGTGGCGATAGCCATGGAGATTTGCATGATCGACCTGTATACCGCCGCCACCCCTAACGGCCATAAAGTGTCCATCGCACTGGAAGAGTTGCAGCTGCCTTACAGCGTGCAGGCACTGCGTTTTGACAAACAGGAGCAGAAGGCTGCGGCCTTTCTCAAGATCAACCCCAATGGCCGCATCCCGGCGATTGTTGATCGCGGTAACGACGATTTTGCGGTGTTCGAGTCCGGTGCCATTCTGCTGTACCTGGCTGAGAAAACCGGGCAGCTGCTGCCCAGCGATGCCAAAGCCCGTTCGCGGGTGATCCAGTGGCTGATGTTCCAGATGGGCGGCGTCGGCCCGATGCAGGGGCAGGCCAATGTGTTCTTCCGCTACTTCCCGGAAAAGCTGCAGGGGCCTATCGACCGCTATCAGCATGAAACCCGGCGCCTTTATGAGGTGCTCGACACGCGCCTGAGCGAAGCGCAATACCTGGCCGATGACTACAGCATTGCCGATATTGCCACTTATCCCTGGGTGCGGATCCATGAGTGGGCGGGTGTCTCCGTCGACGGGCTGGAGCATCTGCAGCGCTGGATGAATGAGCTGGCTGCGCGCCCGGCAGTGCAGCGGGGCCTGTTGGTGCCGCCGCGCGTAGAAGACGGCGATAAAATCGTCAAGGCCGGCCAGTCGATGTTGATCAAATGAGCCGGGTTAATCGGTTTTGCCTCGGCCTGAGTGTGCTGCTGGCCAGTGCTGTTGCCTGTGCCGACGTTGCCGGCAGCCATGACCTTGAAGTGCTGCCACGTTTTGCCGGGAGCAAGATTGTCAGCTTCAAGGATGTTACCGAACAGGAGCGCATCTACCCGCAAGGGTCGATCCGGCGTATCAGTGGCACCTTGCGCTACGAGCGCGAAGTCGCCGCTAAAGGCCAGCTAACTGCCGTGACCTATGAGTTGCCGCGCACCCACTCGGCCAATGAGGTGTTCGCCAACGCCCGTGCCGCCCTGCAAGCGCAAGATGCCGAGTTGCTGTACTGGTGCGTGGCCCGTGAGTGCGGTTCAAGCAGCCTGTGGGCGAACGCGGTATTCGACAATACCAAGCTGACGGGCGCTGATGACGAGCAAACCTATGCGTTGCTGCGTCTGGCTGAACCACGTCAGGACAGCCTGTTGGCGTTGTACAGCATCACCCGT
>JAWWDH010000571.1:0-2141 GCA_033720015.1 Pseudomonas sp. | reverse complement strand
ACACCACAGATGGTGAGTCAGACAGGTGTCACCGGCATGGCAATCGCCCTGCCCCTGGCAACGCGTAGCGTCGACAGACTCGTTAACGGCATCGATCACTTCAGCCACTTGGATACCCTGCATGTCTCGCGACAGCTGATAGCCACCGCCAGGCCCGCGCACACTGGAGACCAGATTGCCGCGACGCAGCTTGGCGAACAGCTGCTCCAAGTAAGACAGGGAAATCCCCTGGCGCTCGGAGATATCAGCCAGAGACACCGGACCGCGCTGAGCATGCAGCGCCAGATCAAGCATGGCGGTGACGGCGTAACGGCCTTTGGTGGTTAGTCGCATAAGGGATTACCACGTGATCGCAATATGCTGCGATTATGCAATTCCCGAGTATTTAAGTCAACTATAAGACCTAGCGCTCTAGTCGGGATTAGCTGGCGTGAAGGGCGCGCAGTTTAGCAAAATGCGCGCACCCGCACCATCAAGCCGCAGGGTTGTCTGCATCCTTCACCACACCAGCGAAATCCTCATTACGCAACTGCGGCAAATCCTTGGAGCAGTAATCACTCCCCAGGGACTTCAGTGCACCGCACATCCCCTCCAGCTGCCCATCCACCGCATGCAGGTGATCGAGCAGCTGACCAATGGCGCGCGCCACCGGATCAGGCATGTCTTGACCAACACCATAGGCATCGAAGCCAAGCTTCTCGGCAATCGCTTTACGCTTGGCTTCCTGCTCATCGTCGGTTTTAACGATAATCCGCCCTGGAATACCGACCGCCGTAGCACCCGCCGGCACCTCCTTGGTCACCACAGCATTGGAGCCAATCTTGGCGCCCGCCCCCACCGTAAACGGCCCCAACACCTTGGCGCCCGCACCAACCACCACACCATCTCCCAAGGTTGGGTGACGCTTACCCTTGTTCCAGCTGGTGCCGCCCAGCGTTACCCCCTGATAAAGCGTGACGTCATTGCCGATCTCTGCCGTCTCGCCAATCACAATGCCCATGCCGTGATCGATAAAGAAGCGCCGACCAATTTTCGCCCCTGGATGGATTTCGACCCCAGTCACCCAGCGCCCGATGTTCGACACCACGCGCGCCAACCACTTCCAGCCAGCCACCCACAGCGCATGCGCCACGCGATGCAACCAGACCGCATGCAAGCCCGGATAGCAGGTGACCACCTCAAAGGTATTGCGCGCGGCCGGGTCGCGATGGAATACGCTCTGAATGTCTTCTCGCATACGCTCAAACATCTACCTTCTCCTGCCCAGGGTGCTCGCCACGCGCTGCCTTGATGGTTTCCGTCAAGATACCGCGCAAGATATTCATTTCCAGCTTGCTGACCTCGCTACGCCCATACAAGCGGCGCAAGCGGCTCATCAAGTGCCGCGGCTTGGCCGGATCAAGAAACCTGATTTCAACCAGCGCCTGCTCAAGATGCGCATAGAACGACTCCAGCTCATCTGCCGTTACCGGCTGCGAGCTCTGCATGGCGGTAGTTTCTAATTTGAGCGTCTTGGTTGGCTGATTCTCGGCCGCCAACCAGGCCATACGCACTTCGTAGGCCAAAACCTGCACCGCAGCAGCCAGATTCAGCGAACTGAACTCTGGATCGGACGGTATGTGCACGTGAAAATGACAGCGCTGCAGTTCTTCATTGGTCAGCCCGGCATACTCCCGACCAAACACCAACGCCACCTGCGCACCCTGCTGCACCTGCTCGCACGCCGCCACACCACACTCGCGCGGATCCAGCAGCGGCCAGGGAATACGCCGATCCCGCGCACTGGTGCCGAGCACCAAACTGCAGCCAACCAGTGCCTCTTCCAGCGTGCCAACCACCTGCGCCGCATCGAGCACATCACTGGCTCCGGAAGCCCTGGCCACCGCATCGGCGCTGGGAAAGTCCTGCGGATCAACCAGCACCAACTGCGACAACCCCATGTTTTTCATGGCCCGCGCCGCGCCACCGATATTGCCCGGATGGCTGGTATTGACCAAGACAACGCGAATATTTTCTAGCAACGCAAACGCTCACAGACAAGGCTTAGAGAGGCAAATCTTACAGAACCATCAAGCCTTACGCCACGCAAGGCGCAGGTTGCACTTCAACCGCCGGGCTTTTCTGCTAGAATGGCCGGCTTT
>JAWWDH010000570.1:0-2141 GCA_033720015.1 Pseudomonas sp. | reverse complement strand
TTACGTGATGGGCGTTGGCAGTTGGCTACGCTGACCATCTGATTAGTCGTGCGAAAAGATTCCGTCGGCTGTGGCCGGCATCAAGTTTGCGAAGAGGGTTAGTGTTATGGGTAAGAATGTCGTAGTTCTGGGCACCCAGTGGGGCGATGAAGGCAAAGGCAAGATCGTCGACCTGCTGACCGAACAGGCTGCAGCTGTTGTGCGTTATCAGGGTGGTCACAACGCGGGCCACACCCTGGTGATCGACGGCGAGAAGACCGTTCTGCACCTGATCCCCTCGGGCATCTTGCGCGAAAACGTGCAGTGCCTGATTGGCAACGGCGTGGTGGTTGCCCCCGATGCGTTGATGCGTGAAATCCTCCAGCTGGAAGAGAAGGGCGTGCCGGTGCGTGAGCGTCTGCGCATCAGCCCGTCCTGCCCGCTGATCCTGCAGTATCACGTGGCCCTGGATCAGGCGCGTGAGAAAGCGCGTGGCGATGACAAGATTGGCACCACTGGCCGCGGCATTGGCCCGGCCTATGAAGACAAGGTGGCGCGTCGCGGCCTGCGTATTGGCGATTTGTTCAATCCTGAGCGTTTCGCCAGCAAGCTGGCAGAGTTGCTGGATTACCACAACTTTGTGCTGGTTAATTACTACAAAGAGCCGGCTATCGACTTTCAGAAGACGCTCGACGAGTGCATGGAATACGCCGAGCTGCTCAAGCCGATGATGACTGACGTGACTGCGGTGCTGCATGACATGCGTCGCGAGGGCAAGGACATCATGTTCGAGGGCGCCCAGGGCTCGCTGCTGGACATCGATCACGGCACCTACCCCTACGTCACCAGCTCCAACACCACGGCTGGCGGCATCGCCACCGGTTCCGGTTTTGGTCCGATGTACCTGGATTACATCCTCGGCATCACCAAGGCTTACACCACGCGCGTGGGTTCGGGTCCGTTCCCGACTGAGCTGTTTGATGAGACCGGCGCCTTCCTCGCCAAGCGCGGTCATGAGTTTGGTTCCACTACGGGCCGCGCGCGTCGTTGCGGCTGGTTTGATGCCGTGATCCTGCGTCGCGCCATCGAGATCAACAGCATCTCCGGCCTGTGTCTGACCAAGCTTGACGTGCTCGACGGCCTGGAAACCATTCGTATCTGCGTCGGTTACAAGGACCAGAATGGCGACGTGCTGGTTGATGCGCCAACTGATGCCGACAGCTACCTGGGTCTGCAGCCAGTTTACGAAGAGATGCCTGGTTGGAGTGAGTCGACTCTGGGGGCGAAAACCCTGGAAGAGCTGCCGGCGGCTGCGCGTGCTTACATCAAGCGCGTTGAGGAGTTGGTAGGTGCGCCGGTTGATATCGTCTCCACCGGCCCGGACCGCAACGAGACTATTGTGTTGCGTCATCCGTTTGCCTGATAGTCACAGGCAGTGCACAAAGGGTCGCCAATTGGCGGCCCTTTGTCGTTTCTGGCGTAGCTAAAAATATCTGCGCTGCCCTTCATAAGTCAGCGCTCCAGCCGTTATAGGTAGTACCGTTGTCGGGAGTATCTGCCGTGTTTGCCATTATTTCTGTGTTGCGCAGTCGCTTGTTGTTGCCGGTGTTTCTGGCGCTGGGCGTGGCCTTGCTGGTTCAAGTCGTGGTGGCGGTGGCGTTGACGCGTACCACGGTGGCGACGCTTGAAGATGATCTCGGCAAGGGTATGCAGGCCGATACGGCGCGCTTGGTGGATGAGTTGACGAAGGCTAGTGACGAGGTGCGTGGCGGGCTGGATAGCCTTTCCGCCAGTACTCAGGCACAGCTGTCCAAGGGGCTTTCCGCGCGGCTGGGCGAGGAGCAGGGGCAGATCCGTGCGGTGCTGGACAGCAACCTCAAGCGTTCTGCTGATGAGTTGGCGCAGCTGTTAGCGGCCGTTGCGCCGAAAGCGATCTGGGACGCAGACGTGCCGGCGTTGACTGAGTTGGTGCGCGGCGCGCACCGCAATCCATCGGTGCTGTTTGTGGTGTATCTGGATGTGCAGGGTGAGCGCCTGACGCGCCACCTCAATCGCCAGGATTCTCGCGTGCGCGCGCTGCTGGCCAAGGGTGGCAGTGGTGGAGCGCTGGATAAGGTGCTGCAGGCTGGAGCCAATGATTCGGGTGTGTATATCGCTGAGGC
>JAWWDH010000569.1:0-2156 GCA_033720015.1 Pseudomonas sp. | reverse complement strand
TACCGCGGCAAGCGCCTGGTCAACTGGGACACCAAGTTCCACACTGCGATCTCCGACCTCGAAGTGGAAAACCACGACGAGAAAGGCAGCCTGTGGAACCTGCGCTACCCGCTGGCTGATGGCAATAAAACCGCCGACGGCAAGGACTACCTGATCGTTGCCACCACTCGCCCGGAAACCATGCTCGGCGACAGCGCCGTCGCGGTAAACCCGAGTGACGAGCGCTACCAGGCGCTGATCGGCACCTTCGTCGAGCTGCCGCTGGTTGGCCGGCGCATCCCGATCATCGCCGATGACTATTGCGACCCCGAATTCGGCACCGGCTGCGTGAAGATCACCCCGGCCCACGATTTCAACGACTACGACGTCGGCAAACGCCACAACCTGCCGCTGCTGAACATCTTCGACAAAAACGCTGCGGTATTGGCGCAAGTCCAGGCGTTCAACATCGACGGCAGCGTCAACAGCGACATCGACGGCAGCCTGCCGGCGCAGTTCGCCGGTCTCGACCGTTTTGAAGCGCGCAAGCAGATAGTTGCCGCCTTCGAAGCTGCCGGCCTGCTTGAAGGCATCGAGCCGCACGCGCTGAAAGTGCCGAAAGGCGATCGCTCCGGCACCATCATCGAACCGTGGCTGACCGACCAGTGGTACGTCAGCACCAAACCGCTGGCCGAAAAAGCCATCGCCGTGGTCGAGAGCGGTGACATCCAGTTCGTGCCCAAGCAGTACGAGAACATGTACTTCAGCTGGATGCGTGACATCCAGGACTGGTGCATCAGCCGTCAGCTGTGGTGGGGCCACCGTATTCCGGCCTGGTACGACGATGCCGGCAACGTCTATGTCGGCCGCGACGAGGCAGAAGTTCGCGCCACCCACAACCTCGGCGACGCCAACCTACGTCAGGATGAAGACGTCCTCGACACCTGGTTCAGCTCCGGCCTGTGGACCTTCTCCACACTCGGCTGGCCCGAGCAGACCGACGCCCTGAAGACCTTCCACCCCACCGACGTGCTGGTCACCGGTTTTGACATCATCTTCTTCTGGGTTGCGCGGATGATCATGCTGTCCACCCACCTGACCGGGCAGATTCCGTTCAAGACCGTGTACGTCCACGGCCTGGTGCGCGATGGCCAAGGGCAGAAGATGTCCAAGTCCAAGGGCAACGTGCTCGACCCGCTGGATATCGTCGATGGCATCACCCTCGACGCCCTGCTGGAAAAGCGCACCACCGGTTTGATGCAGCCCAAATTGGCCGAGAAGATCGCCAAGCAGACCAAAGCGGAATTCCCTGACGGCATCGCCGCTTATGGCACCGACGCCTTGCGCTTCACCAACCTGGCGCTGGCCTCCACCGGCCGCGACATCAAGTTCGACATGGGCCGGGTTGAGGGTTACCGCAACTTCTGCAACAAGATCTGGAACGCCGCCAACTTCGTGTTGGAAAACACCGACGGCCAGGACACTGGCGTTAACGGTGAGGAAGTCGAGCTGTCCTCAGTGGACCGCTGGATCATCTCCGCCCTGCAACGCACCGAAGCCGAGGTCACCCGTCAGCTCGACGCTTTCCGCTTCGATCTGGCCGCGCACGCCCTCTACGAGTTCATCTGGGACGAGTACTGTGCCTGGTACCTGGAGCTGGTCAAGCCCGTGCTGTGGGACGAAAACGCGCCCATCGAGCGCCAGCGCGGCACCCGCCGTACGCTGATCCGCGTATTGGAAGTGGCGCTGCGTCTGGCCCATCCGTTTATGCCGTTTATCACCGAAGAGATCTGGCAGCGCATCAAGGCGCAGGCCGGCGTCACGGGTGAAACAATCATGCTGCAAGCCTGGCCGGTAGCAAACGAGAGCCGCATCGATGCTGCTGCCGAAGGCGATATCGAGTGGGTCAAGCAGCTGATGCTCGGCCTGCGGCAGATCCGTGGCGAGATGAAAATCTCCATGGCCAAGCGCATCGACATCATCCTGCAGAACGCCAGCGACGAAGACCAACGTCGCCTGGCCGACAACCTGCCGCTGCTGAACAAGCTGGCCAAGCTGGAGTCGGTTCGCGTATTGGCAGCCGGTGAAGACGCGCCGATGTCCGCGACCGCCCTGGTCGGCGACATGCAGGTGCTGGTGCCGATGGCCGGACTGATCGACAAGGACGCCGAACTGGC
>JAWWDH010000568.1:0-2162 GCA_033720015.1 Pseudomonas sp. | reverse complement strand
TTCCAGGCTGAGCATGTGCTGTATGGCCAACATGGCATGCTGGGCTTTGCCTTCTTGTATGAATCCGACCAGGGCATTGAGCCACACCACCGCAAAGATCACCGCGCTATCGAGCCATTCACCCAGCGCAAGAGTGAGCAGGCATGCGCCGAGCAACACGTAGATCAATACGTTGTGAAATTGCTGGGCAAAGCGTTTGAGTGGTCCGCTGACCTGCTGCTGTGGCAGTTGGTTCGGCCCGTATTGATTGAGGCGCTGCAGGGCCTCGTTAGTGCTCAAGCCTTGAGCGCTGCTATTGAGTTGTTGCAGGCACTGTTGGCCTGATAACGCGTGCCACGTCTGGCCAGATGGCTCTTGCATGATGTACTCCAGCGCGTCGGGCTTTTAGCTTAGTCACTCCAATACGGCTCAATGCCGGCGTGGATCAATTGATTGGCACACAAGTTCGTCAGTAAAGGTTTCCAGTCGCTATGCCCTGGCGGCGCGGCGCAGTAGCATCGCCCGTTAGTCTTAAAGGAGTAATTCATGCGCGCCAAACTGGAAACTGTGCTGCAGACGGTCAATCAAGTGCTCTTAGGCAAGGAGTCGCAGGTGCGTCTGGCGTTGACCTGCCTGTTGGCTCGGGGCCATCTGTTGATTGAGGACTTGCCTGGCATGGGCAAAACCACGCTCAGTCATGCGCTGGCCAAGGTGCTGGGGCTGAGCTTTCAGCGCATCCAGTTCACCTCCGATCTGCTGCCCGGGGACATTCTTGGCACCTCGATATTCGATAAAGACACGGGGCAGTTCGTCTTTCATCCCGGGCCGATTTTCGCTGAGCTGGTGCTGGCCGATGAGATCAACCGCGCTACGCCAAAAAGCCAGAGCGCCTTGCTTGAGGCGATGGAAGAGGGCCAGGTGACCATCGAAGGTGCAACCCGGCCCTTGCCCGAACCCTTCTTTGTGATTGCCACGCAAAACCCGGTGAGCCAGGGTGGCACCTTTGCTTTGCCCGAGTCGCAACTGGACCGCTTTTTGATGCGCCTGTCGCTCGGCTATCCCGGCAAGGCCGCAGAAAAAGCGCTGTTGCTCGGTGATTCGCGGCGCTCTCTGCTGCCCAACCTGCCGGCCTTGCTGGATCACCGCGAGTTGGCGCTGCTGCAGGCTGAGGTGCCCAAAGTGCGTGCCAGTGATGCCTTGGTCGAGTATGTGCTGCGCCTGGTCGATGCGACCCGAACGCAGCCGCAGTTCGCCTGGGGCCTGTCGCCACGGGCCAGCCTGGCGTTACTCGCAGCCGCACGTGCCTGGGCGTTTCTCGATGGGCGCGACTATGTGATTCCGGAAGATGTTCAGGCTGTGCTGCCTTCGGTGGTCGGCCATCGCCTGCGTGAGCGTGCAGACCCGGCCGGGCATGGTGCGGGCAGTTTGGTGCAGTGGCTGCTGCGCGAGGTGCCGGCGCTTTGATCGCTCAGCTCAAACCGCGTTGGCAGCGCTGGTTGGCCCGGCGCATACCGGCCGCCGCCAGTGTGCGCTTGAACCAACGGCGGATTTTCATCATCCCCAGCCGGGTCGGCGCGGCCTTCATGTTGGCGCTGTTGTTGATGCTGCTGGCTGCGATCAACTATCAGAACAGCCTGGCCTATGGCCTGACCTTTCTCCTGGCCTCGGTGTTTGTAGTCGCCATCCTGCATACCTACCGCAACTTGGCTGGGTTGATCCTCAAAGCCGGCAATGCACCAGCGGTGTTCGTCGGCGAGCCGGCGGGTTTTCGCGTGCGCCTGGAAAGCAGCCAGCGAGCCCATCAGGCGATCAGCCTGGGCTGGCCAGCGGTCGATTTGCAGACGCAGGATGTCCCCGCGCAGGGCGTTAGTGAGTGTCAGTTGAGCCTGCCAACCTTGCAGCGCGGCTGCCTGCGACCTGGTCGCCTGCGGGTCGAGAGCCGTTTTCCGCTGGGTATTCTGGTGGCCTGGAGTTGGCTTGATCTGGATCAGCGGGTGCTGGTTTATCCACGTCCTTTGCCGGGTGATCTGCCGCTGTCTGCTGGTATCAGCGAGGATCAGGACGAGGAGGGCAGCCGTCCAAATGGCCAGGGCGTAGACGATTATCAAGGCCTGAAAAGCTATCAGCCGGGCGAGTCCAACCGCCGCCTGCACTGGAAAGCCTATTCCCGTGGCCAGGGGCTC
>JAWWDH010000567.1:0-2162 GCA_033720015.1 Pseudomonas sp. | reverse complement strand
GGCCTTCTGGCGTTGGAGCCTGGCGTTGTTGCTGGTGCTGCCGTTCGCGATCGGGCCTGTGTGGCGTCATCGCACGGCGTTGCGTCAAGCGGGATGGCGCCTGCTGGTGCTCGCCGCATGCGGCATCAGTGCCTACAACTCACTGCTCTATAGTGCGGCGCAAACCACGGCGGCGATCAATATCACACTGGTCAACACTAGCCTGCCGCTGATGACCATCATCGGCGCCGGTCTGCTACTGGGCGACTGGCCGCTGCGCCGCGCTTGGATGGGTATGGGGCTGGCAGCCGTTGGCCTGCTGATACTGATCGCCCAGGGCAGCTGGGCTAGCCTGGCGACGCTGGCATTTAATCGTGGCGACTTGATCATGCTTCTGGCCGTGGCCGACTGGGCGCTGTATTCATTGCTGCTGCGGCGCTGGGCCACGTACCTGCTGCCGATCCCTGCCTTGGGCTTGTTAGGCGTGCTGATGCTGCTCGGGGTGCCATTGATCCTGCCGTTCTACCTGTATGAACTCAGCCAGGGTGCCCGTTTCGCCGTCACGCCGAGCAACCTCGGCGCTATCGGCTATACGGCCGTGTTTGCCTCGCTCGTCGCCTACCTGGCCTGGAACCACGGCGTGCGCGTACTCGGTGCCGCCAAGGCGGCGCTGTCCAACTACCTGATGCCGGTATTCACCGCGCTGCTCGGTTGGTTGCTGCTGGGGGAGGGCCTGCAGCCGTTCCACTGGCTGGGCGGCGCGCTGATCTTCAGCGGGCTTCTGCTGGGCACGCAGATGGCGCCGAAGCGCGAATAAAGGGCTGAATCCTGATGCGTCCTGACAGTTGCCATTCACTGTCCCAGATAAGCCCATGAAACGGGGCTTTCAACCTGCCTCGAGCCTCGCCAACCCAGTGCTTTCCAGAAAAACAGCCTGTTGTGGCCACCTATTTTAGTTTCCCAGAATCTGTCTTTGCGGCATCATCCGCCACTCGCTAGTGGCTCTGTGCCATGGATTAGTTGGAGTCATGGATGACCCGCAGCAAAGCAATATCCCCTTTTCGAACATCGCATCTTCTTAGCAAGCCGCCTGTCTTGGTGGGTGCCGTTCCAGAGCTCCTTTGTAGTGTGGTGGGTTCTGCATTTAATCGCAGTCAGCCCGTAATCCGCTGTCATGAGCCCAGAGCGTTCCTGGCCGGGATTGGTGCTGCATGGCTTTTGAGGGCCGCCTTGCTCTGCAGTAGATCGTAAATGGGATGGGTTTGTTGTTGGCCAAACAGTAGAGCGGTCTCCCTGTTTGCAATCGTTATAAATTCTAAAGTGAAGTCTGTTCTAACCAAAGGAGTCGGTATGAAATCAAGATTGCTAATCGCGGCAACAATTGTGTCTGCGCTATTTGTTAGTGGCTGTGCAACGAGTCGGTCGACTATAGATATTCCGGTTGCCGCGCCCGCTGCAATGTCTAATCAAAATGGCAAAGAAATTTATATTAACTCGGTTACAGATAATCGAGTGTTCGAGGTAAAGCCATCTAATCCTAACACCCCATCACTTGATCCAAGCGAGGCGCAAGGGATGAAAATTCAACTACGCGCTATTGGCCGTAAACGCAATGGATATGGCAAGGGGCTTGGGGATATTCTTTTGCCTGAGGGTAAGACAGTTGAGACGCTGATCGAATCTGTAGTTAGTAAAGAGCTAGTGAACAAAGGTTACACTGTAATCGCTAGCAAAGAATTGATTACGAAAAATACATACATTGCAGACGTTAAAATTAATAAGCTGTGGTCCTGGATGAATCCTGGTGCCTTCGCGATCACATTAAGTACGGAGATTTCTACTGATATTGCGATCAAGGGCGGTGCGTCAACTGAGAGTAAAGAAATTAGCGTGAAAGCGTCTCATAGCTATCAGGTTGCCACGGAGAGTAATTGGTTGGAAATAATGCAGGTTGCATTTAGTAAGTATGCTGCTGAGTTGGATCGGAAGCTCTAATATGCACCCTGAGGGGGATGTATGTTTTGCCTTGCTAGCAAATATACCTGTCCCTCTCTGTTTACCTTGCCTGATGGTTCTATCCTGCCAACGGCTGAGCAAGCCTCTCATTGCCTTTTCAGTCTCCAAAGCTCCGCTTTAGAGGCGTTCCGCTTAAGTCGCCCAACGTTTAGCCACCACGCGCGGGC
>JAWWDH010000566.1:0-2164 GCA_033720015.1 Pseudomonas sp. | reverse complement strand
CGTTGTTCAGCTCGCGCGCCATGCGGATGCCGTACCACGAGGTCACACGTTGTGGCCGTGATTCTTCCCATGATTGGAACGCGCGCGTGTTGTGACAATAAGTACAGTTCACACCCAGCGAGTCGGACATGTGCATCATCAGCGAATAGGTCCATTCGGTCTGCTTCAGCGACGCACGGTTGGCGTTACTGCTCACACCCGCCATGGCCTCATTCCCATTCACACGAATCGGCAGGGCGTCCTGCAGGTAGGGGGTGAAGGGATCGAAGGGCAAGGAGCTCAGACCAGCCGCCTCCGTGGCGATGTTTTGACCTGCCAGATCACCCAAGAGACTGTTGACGTATTTACGGTCTTTCGGTGCCATCCAGACCTCTTGTGGAATGTTATTTCCACGGTGGCAGGTGTAGCACGTCACGCCGGTGTCAGCCACGTGAGTCTTCCAGTCTTGGTTCACCTTTTGTGTCATTTGAATCATGCGCCGCGCCACAATCTTGGTGTACTTTGAATCTTCAGCGAAGTTCTGTACGTTGTGGCAGTAGGCGCAACCTTCTTTGGGTGCGACCCACTCGGTGATGGACGTCATGTGACGGACAAACTGCCCCACACTCAAGTCACCCAGAACCTGCACGTTTTGGTACACCTGACTGGCTTTAGGGCCATCGGGTGACGCCTCTGGCGCAGGGGCGGGGGCTTGGTTCAGTGCCGCTTCTTTAGCCAAGGTACGGGGGTTATAAACCTGCTCCATACCCGTGCCGCGATAGCCTGTTTGGACCATGATGATCGGTGGTCGTTCGCAGGCTGACAGCATCACCACGGCTGCCAGCGTTAAGGCGATTTTTGAAAGGTATTTCATTATTTCGCTCCCATGAGTGCGGGATCCATCACCACAGCACCATCAATCGGATAGGCAGGCACCACGCCGTGCTTGATGGACCAGAGGTACCAGTTGTCAACCACTGGGCCGGTCAGCAAGATGCCGATACCACCAACCAGCGGACTCAGGACCGCGAACCACCATGCCCAGCGGTGGATTGATTCCATGGTGGCGTTGAAGCCCATCGTCCAGCGCCAGAAAAGTGCGGCGCGCTCGGAAGCGGTACCTCGATCAACGATTTGCTCAATCTCGCGTTCACCGCCGTAGCGGGTGACGGCCAAGATGGTTGCGCCGTGCATGGCGAACAACAGCACCGAGCCGTAAAGGAACACGATCGATAAGGCGTGGAAGGGGTTGTAGAACAGGTTGCCGTGGCGCAGCGAGAGCGCCGACACCCAATCCAGGTGCGGGAAGATACCGAACGGCACGGCCTCTGACCAGCTGCCCATCATGATGGGACGGAAGAAACCACAAACCAAGTACAACCAGATTGCGGCGGCGAACGCCCACGCGATGTGGGTGCCCATGCCCAGTTGTCGGGCTCGCCGATAGGTTCTCACCCACCACAGGATGATGGATACCGTGAGCATAAAGCCGACGATCAACCACCAACCGCCTTGTTCAAGGGGAGGGAAACCCAGGCCATAGGCAGGGGCTGGCGGTTCGAGTGCCAACCAAAACAGCTGACGGATCAGTTGAATCGGGTCCCAATCAACCGAGGCCAACATGTTGAAGCCGATGATGTTGAACGCCGCGATGCCGAACAGCAGAGAGGCGACGCCCAAGGTACCCAAATAAATAGGACCAATCTGTGCGTTACCAATGCGCCCCAGCAGGTGGAACAGGAACGGTTTACCCAGGCGCTTATCGTCACCACGCGGTAACTCGACGCCATCGTGCAGCGGGCCAACCGGCTGCACCGAGGTGAAAAGATTTTGATATTGAGCCATTTCAATTTCCTCTCTTTTTTAATCAGGTGCGCCAAATTGGCATGTTGAGCCACCAGCTCCACCATTCAGGCCAAGCACCTGTCCAGAAGGGGCCGCTCACCACGATGCAAACGATGCCAAACCAGACGCCCGCCAGTGCGAGGAATAAACCCAAGCGGTGAATACCGAGGGTGCCGACCGAGTAGCCGATCAGGTCACGGAAGAAGGTGTCCTCGTGCTCAGGTGTTTTCACGACTTCACCTTTGCCAGGATTGGTTGCAGACAACACCAAGCCACCGTGCATTGACAGGGCTAATGTGGTCGCAAAAAACAGGCTGGCCGCGATCATGTGCCAGGGGTT
>JAWWDH010000565.1:0-2165 GCA_033720015.1 Pseudomonas sp. | reverse complement strand
TTGGGTCGTATAGATCCATGGCGCCAGGATAAACCTGCGCTGCGTTCTTCAAATAGGGTTAAGTGGCTGTTGATGCGGGTTTCAACGTGTCGTTAGGCCTGCTTCCCGTAGTCGTTTGTACAGCGTATTGCGGCTGACGCCGAGGTTGCGTGCCAGATGGGAAATATTGCCGCCGCATGCCTGATATTGGCTGGCCAGATCATCTTCGCCGGCTGCTGTATCAGGCTGCCGAGTGGTATCACTAATGACGGGGGCAGTGGTCTGCAAATCGGCAAAAAAATCATCGGGTAAATGTTCGGGCCTGATCTGCTGGTCTTCGGCCATGGCCAGGGCAATTTGCAGTACGCTGCTCAGTTGGCGCAGGTTGCCAGGCCATGTGTGGCGCTCGAACAGAGCCAACACTTCCGGGCTCATCCCGGCCCGCTGTTGGGGCTCGCGGTGATACTCCCAGATGCGCTGCACCATGGCCGCTTTGTCCGTGCGCTCGCGCAGCGCAGGCAGCTCTAAATTGAGGCCGCTGATGCGGTAGTAGAGGTCCTGGCGAAAGAGCCCGGTCTCCACATCTTGGCGCAGCGGCCGGTTGGTGGCAGAGATCAAGCGGATATTCACCGGATACAGTTCACTGCTTCCCAGCGGTTGTACGCAGCGCTCTTGCAGCACGCGCAGCAAGCGTGCCTGAACGCGCAGCGGCATATCGCCGACTTCGTCGAGAAACAACGTGCCTTTGTCAGCCTTGCGAATCAGGCCAATGCTGCCTTTCTGATTGGCCCCGGTAAACGCGCCTTTTTCATAGCCAAACAGTTCGGACTCGACCAGCTCGGCTGGAATGGCCGCGCAGTTCACCGCAATAAACGCCTGGCTGGCACGCGAGCTGGCGTGGTGTAGGGCTTTGACGAAGACTTCCTTGCCCACCCCGGTTTCGCCATGCACCAGAATCGGGATGTCTTTCTCCAGCAGGCGTTCAGCTTGGCGAATGGCTTTGTCGACGCGGGGGTCGCCAAGGTTGAGCGAGGCCAGAGTTAAAGGTTTGGCACTGTCACTGACGTTGTCCGGCGGTTGTTGAGCCTGGCGAAAGTCGCGAGCCTGAATCGCCAGGGGTTGCTGCGGTCGTTTGAGCTGCGCGTGAAAGCGAAAGCGCCCACTGGCGCGCAGGTTGAACGGTAATGCCTCTGGCTGGTTGAGCAATTGTTGCAGCGGTACGTCGAACACACTCTCGATATTGGTCTGGGCCAGGCTTACGCCCAGCAGACTGTCGGCGCGGCGGTTGGCGGAGACCACTTTGCCTTGCTCATCGAAAATCAGCAGTCCGGCCCAGGGGCTGCTCAAGTTATCCAGGCTGGTATTGAAACTCAGCTGAAAATAATGCTGCTGGAACAGGTTGAGGATCAGGCGGTTTTCCACCGACTGGCTCATCATCTTGACCATGCCCAGGGTATGTGAGGGCGGCAGGTAGCTGTCGCTGGAGACATCCAGTACCGCGATCATTTTTCGCTGTTCGTCAAAAATCGGCGAGGCCGAGCCCGTCATAAAACGGTTGGCTTTAAGAAAATGCTCATCGTGTTGAATGTGCACCGCCTGACCGCAGCTCAGTGCGGTGCCAATCGCGTTGGTGCCGGTATAGCGTTCCAGCCACGTAGCCCCGGCGACAAAGCCGGCGGCGCGACTGGGCTCGATAAAGCGTTGATCACCCCAAGATTGCAGGACCTGGCCCTGATGGTCGGCCAGCATGATCAGGCAATTGGAGTTGCTCAGAATGGTGCCGTAGTAGGGCAGCACTTCTTTGTGGGTGGTGTGCACCAAGGCGTGCTGGCTTTCCAGCAGGGCACTGACCGCACTGCGCTCGGGCTGAGAAAAGATCGGCGTGCTCTGGTGAGTCAGGCCGTAGTCACGGCAGCGGGTCCAGGAGTCCTGGATGATGGTCTCGTGGGGCAGGGCAGTGACAGTGTCAGCCATGACAGGGCTCTCGCGCGGGTTCTTGTTGTTATGGGTCACGGTCTGCGCCGGACCCCTGCAGTGTTGCCGAAGGCTGTTCAATGTCAACGCTGTGACTGTTCAGTTGTTCAGTGCGCACTGTTCAAAAGTGTTCAGTACTGTCTCCATGTGTTGTTTATTTCTGGCTGTAAGTGTTTTAAATCAATGGCTTTGGTTCGTTTGGAGGGGTTGGC
>JAWWDH010000564.1:0-2167 GCA_033720015.1 Pseudomonas sp. | reverse complement strand
TGCCCCCGCATCGGCGCGAGTCGCGCCAATAAGCGGTTCTGCGCGGGCATGGCGACGCCCTGGCTGCTCATGGCCGTTTGCAGGTTCTCGACCAGGGCATTGAAATCGCTCGGCGTAAGATTTTGGCCCTTATGGCTTTCCGCCATGCTATCGCCGGTATAGGTGCACGGGCCGCCGGTTTCGACGCAAATCTGCTCCACTAGCTTGTCGCGCAAGCGCACGATATCGACCCTCTCAAAGTGCCTGACGATGCGCGGGTCAGCGGCGATGTTCAACAGCATGCCTTCGACGATACGGGTAATTCCGGCTTGCTCGCCGAGGTCACGGTAAAGGCTGTCGCCTGTCGCCGGTTGCTGGGCGCACGCGGCCAACGCCAGAACAACCACCAGTAGAAGGCGGCGCATGCGTTAGAAGCTCCCCTGCACGGAGAGGTAAACGCCGTTCTGATTATCCAGCGTGGCGATTTCACCCAGGCGTGCATAGGCCAGCACCAGCGCCAAATGTTTACTGGGGAAGTAACCGAGAAACAGGTCGGCCCAGTCACTCTCTCCAGCAAAGCTGAGGTTATCCGGCTTCTCACGGTACTCCAGCCCAAGTGCCCAGCGCGGATTGAACAGCACGGCGATGGAGCCTTCTTTCAGCACCGAGTGGCGATCACGCCGATCACCGCCGAAGCCCAGCAGGCCCAGTTCGTTGGCCCGGCTGTAGCGGATGCCGCCGTTGAGCAGCAGGTTGTAGCCAAAGGCACCGCCGAGGATCAACCGGCTGGCGTTGAGATAGCCTTCGGTGTCCTCACTGCGCTGCGCGCCGACCAAACGGGGGATCAGAAAATCCTGCTGCCGCTTGTGCTGAAGGCCCAATGACACCTGCGGCAGCTGGTCATAAATCAGGTCACCGAACAGACGTACCTTAAGGCCGAAAACATCCTGACTCAGGCTGTTTTCCGGCAGGTTCAGGTTGCGCGCCAGGTTACCCAGATCAAAGCGCTGGCGGGCGTAGGACAGCTCAATACGGTTATCGAACGCGACGCCAACCCCCGCCACATCCAGACGGTAATCGCCGGTTTGCACCCGTGTGGCGAAGGCGTCCGCGCCCCATTCGCCACGCTCGCCATAACCGGACAGCACCGCCCAGGGCGTGATGCCGCCACCGGCCGCGCCTTCGAGGCTGCTAGCACCACCGGTGGCCAGCAAGCGACCATCCGCCCAGGCAAAATTGGCCAGCAAGGCGAGTAACAGCACAATGCCGCGAGGCAGGTGTAGCATGCTCAAGGCGCCACGCTCGAGGCGCCGTGCGTGTACTGCGCCATCCAGACTTCAAAGGCTGGCGCCGCCAATGGCCGGCTGACCAGGTAGCCCTGAGCGGTGTCGCAACCCCAGCGCGCCAGCAGCTGCAGGCTGCGCTCAAACTCGACCCCCTCGGCCACCACCTTGAGGCCCAGGCTATGGCTCATTTCGATGGTTGAACGCACGATCACCGAGTCTTCGCTGTCGTCATCCAGGTCACGGATAAACGACTGGTCGATCTTCAGCTCCTGAACTGGCATGCGCTTGAGCTGAGCCAGGGACGAGTACCCCGTGCCAAAGTCATCCACCGACAGGCTAATGCCGCACTCACGCAGGCCATGCAGCACCTGCAGAGCCAGCTCGGGATTAAGCATCACCCCGCTTTCGGTAATTTCAAAAACAAGCTGCTCGGCCGGCACCTGATACTCGACCAAGAGTGCTCTGACCCGCTCCGGCAACTGCGGGTCGATCAGGTCTTCGGTGGAAATATTCAACGACACCTGCACGCGCAGACCGCGCCCGGCCCACTCACGCAACTGCCGCATGACCTCCTCAATCACCCAGGCGGTCAGCAGCTTGATGCTGCCAGTGCGCTCGGCCAGCGGAATAAACTCGCCTGGCGAAACCATGCCCAACTCAGGATGTTGCCAACGCAGCAAGGCTTCGGCCTGGCGTACCTGACTGTCGGCAATGTTCAGTTTTGGCTGATAGTGCAACTGCAGTTCGGCCTTATCCGGGGCATGGCGCAGGTCGCGAATCAGGCGAATCTGCCGCTGCTGGGCATCATCGCGGCCGCGCTGGTAGACCTGCAGATGGCTGGCCATGCTCGCCGCATCCTGCATCGCAATGGTCGCCCGGCGCAGCAGCTCTTCCGGGGCATT
>JAWWDH010000563.1:0-2188 GCA_033720015.1 Pseudomonas sp. | reverse complement strand
TTGTTCCGCGAACTCGCGTAGCGACTGAATACCACTGGCCTCGGCGTCGTTAATCCAGTGCTTGATCGCCTCAAGCATGTCGTGGCCATTGCTGCTGGTCTTGACCCAGATCTGCTGCAGGGCAAGGCGTTTCTCGTAGATCACCTTGAGCGCCTGGCTCTGTTCCAGCATGCGCTGAATGCGCGCGTGGTGGCCATCATCGAGCAGGCTCGGTTCACGCGACAGCAAGCGCTTGGCCCGATGGAAGTGATGACGCACCGAGGCATCGGCCTTGGCCAGCTCCTGCTGCACCAGCGGCGCGATCACCAGCTTGCGGTACTGCGCCATGATCTGAAAACGGTTGTTGAGAATGGCCATGGCGGTGTCCATGTCCAGACTGCGCTTGCCCTGCACCCGATGAGCAATGGGCGCAACGCGCTGCACCTTAGCCAGACCGAGTAGGCTGAACAGCTTGATCCAGAACCAGCCCATGTCGAACTCCCACTTCTTCACCGACAACTTGGCGCTGTTTGGGTAGGTGTGGTGGTTGTTATGCAGCTCTTCGCCACCGATCAAAATGCCCCACGGCACGAGGTTGGTCGCGGCATCACGGCATTCAAAGTTGCGGTAACCGACCGCATGACCAAGGCCGTTGATCACCCCAGCCGCCCATACAGGGATCCACATCATCTGCACCGCCCATACAGTCATGCCGAGCACGCCAAACAGGGCGAGGTCGATCACCCCCATGATGACGATACCGCCAACCGGAAAACGCGAATACACATTGCGCTCAACCCAGTCTTCCGGGCAGTTCTTGCCGTAGATACGCAGGGTTTCCGGGTTCTTCGCCTCTTCGGCGTACAGCTCGGCCCCCGTGCGCAGAACGGTGCTCAGGCCTTTGATCACCGGGCTGTGCGGGTCATCAACGGTTTCGCATTTGGCGTGGTGCTTGCGGTGGATTGCAGTCCACTCGCGGGTGTTCTGCGCCGTGGTCAGCCACAGCCAGAAACGGAAGAAGTGTTTCAGCGCCGGATGCAGCTCCAGTGAGCGGTGCGCTGAGTAGCGATGCAGATAAACCGTGACGCTGACAATGGTCACATGCGTCAGCAGCAGGGTGAGCGCGACCAACTGCCAGACCGACAGATCAAGAAAACCGTTGTACCACATGAATCGTGTGCCTCGTGCAGAAGGAAAGACGCCGCCGATTATTAGCACACGTCGCCGAGCATTATCCCTGACCCAGATCAGAAAACCAGTTGGTCTTTCGCATAAGAATGCCGCCCCCCCGCTAAGCCTCTATACTGCCTGCCTTAGAAAAAGGACTGATTTCAATCCCATGAATGCCCCACAAAGCCCTTGGCGCCTGACCCTCACCTATGTGCTGGCCGCAGGACTTTGGGTGTTTTTCAGCGACGTTTTGCTGATCGCCCTGGGCCTGTCATTGCCGCAGCTGGAGCGTGCACAGCTACTCAAGGGGCTGGCATTTGTAGTGCTCATGGCCGCCCTGCTGTATTTGCTCCTGCGCAACCACCAACAGCGCCAGCTGCAGGTTTATCAAGCCCTGCAGCGCAGTGAAAAGCGTTTTCACCAAGCGCTGGAGGCCGCCGACGGCGGGATTTGGGACTGGGACCTGCAAACCCAGACGGTGTATTTTTCTCCCAGTTATGCCGCCCTGCTGGGTATTCACCCCGAGGCCCTTGGCGATGACCCGCAGCTCTGGCAGCAGCGCTTGCACCCCGATGACCGCGTGACGTTCGAGCGTAATATGCAGCGGCGTCTGAGCACGCTCAGCATCGCCCCTTACGATGTCAGCTATCGGCTGCTGCATCAGGACGGCAGCTACCGCTGGATTCAATCGCGCGGACGTCTGCTGCTTAACCAACATGGCCAGCCTGAACGGCTGATCGGTACCGCCAGCGACGTCAGCCAGCGGCGCAAGGACGACGACAGCCTGCGCCAGGCTGCGGCGGTGTTCGATGCTACGCAAGAAGGCGTGCTAGTCACCGATGCCCAGCAGCACATCGTGCACTGCAATCCGGCGTTCAGTCGCATCACCGGCTACAGCGAAGCGGAAATCCTCGGCCAGTTACCGAGCATGCTGCAGTCCGGGCGGCACGATAAAAGCTTCTACGACAGCCTCTGGCAGGCTCTGCACAACCGTGGTGCGTGGAGCGGCGAGATATGGAACCGGCGCAAGAGCGGTGAG
>JAWWDH010000562.1:0-2200 GCA_033720015.1 Pseudomonas sp. | reverse complement strand
CAAGCTGGAGCCGTTCAGCTGGATAGCGTGCAACAAGGGGTTCCGAGCCCCCCACACAGTGGCTTTTCTGACTCACTGGCCAGTTTTTTGCTTTAACCAAGGCAGTTGTCCTTTCTGAGCCACTGCCCATGCCTTGTTCCCCCTCTGTTCCACGCTTGCAGCTCAGCAGCATCAGCAAGCGCTACCCCGGCTGCCTGGCCAATGACCGCATCGACCTGACGATCGCGCCTGGCGAGATCCATGCGCTGCTGGGCGAAAACGGTGCTGGCAAAAGCACCCTGATGAAAATCATCTACGGCGTCACCCAGCCTGACAACGGCGAAGTCCGCTGGCAGGGCGAAGCGTTGACGATGCGTGACCCGGCCATGGCCCGCAGCCTGGGTGTGGGCATGGTGTTCCAGCACTTTTCGTTGTTTGAAACCCTGACCGTGGCGGAGAACATCGCCCTGGCCATGGGTGCCAGAGCCGGCACACCGAAGCAGCTGGAGCCGAAAATCCGTGAGGTGTCGCAGCGCTATGGCATGGCCTTGGAGCCGGGCCGCCTAGTGCACAGCCTGTCCATTGGTGAGCGCCAGCGGGTAGAGATCGTCCGCTGCCTGATGCAGGACATCAAATTGCTGATCCTTGATGAACCCACTTCGGTGCTCACCCCGCAGGAGGCCGACGAGCTGTTCGTCACCCTGCGCCGCTTGGCCGGCGAGGGCTGCAGCATCCTGTTTATCAGCCACAAGCTCGGTGAAGTGCGCGCACTGTGCCAGAGCGCCACGGTGCTGCGTGGCGGCAAAGTCTCCGGCCATTGCGTACCGGCCGAGTGTTCCGACCTGGAACTGGCGCGGCTGATGGTCGGCGATGCCGAAGGCCTGGAAAGCAGCTACCCGAAGGCCAAGGGTGGCCTGCCGCGCTTACGCGTGGACGATCTCAGCTGGCGCAACGCCGACCCTTTCGGCTGCACCCTGAGCAACCTGCGCTTAGAGGTAAGAAGTGGCGAGATCGTCGGCATCGCTGGGGTGGCCGGCAATGGTCAGGACGAGTTGTTGGCCCTGCTCAGCGGCGAAACCCGGTTACCGCGCAGTGAGCACGAACGCATCAGCCTGGACAGCATCCCCATCGCGCACCTGTATCCGGATGCGCGGCGCAAGCTGGGCCTGGCCTTTGTTCCGGCCGAGCGCCTGGGCCACGGCGCGGTGCCAGACATGAGCCTGGCCGATAACGCCTTACTCACCGCCTTCCAGCAAGGCCTGCTAAGCAAAGGTCTGATTCAACGCGGCAAGGTGCGCGCCCTCGCGGACGAGATCATTCAACGTTTTGCAGTAAAAACCCCAGATGCCGATGCGACGGCTGGCAGCCTGTCCGGCGGTAATTTGCAGAAGTTCATCCTCGGCCGCGAAATCCTGCAAAACCCGAAGCTGTTGATCGCTGCGCACCCGACTTGGGGCGTGGACGTGGGCGCGGCCGCCGCCATTCACCGCGCACTGATCGCCCTGCGCGATGCCGGCGCGGCGATCCTGGTGATCTCTGAAGACCTCGATGAGCTGTTCCAGATCAGCGATCGCATCGGTGCGCTGTGCAGCGGCAAACTCTCCCCCCTGGCCGCAACCGCGCAGACCGAAGCGGTTGACGTCGGCCGCTGGATGGCTGGCGAGTTCGCTCCAATCCCCCCTATTACAAGCCCCGCCGCAGCGTCTGCTGCCGGCCTGAGCTGACGGAGTTACCGATGTTGCTATCACTCGAACCACGCGGCCAGCAATCACGCGCCATGCTCTGGCTGTCGCCCCTGCTCGCCGCCGTACTGACGCTGCTCAGCGGTGCGCTGCTGTTCACCCTGCTCGGCCATGACCCACTGGAAACCCTGCACACCCTGCTGATCGCGCCGCTGGCCGACTGGTACGGCGTCTCCGAACTGCTGGTCAAGGCGCTGCCGATCCTGCTCTGCGCCCTCGGCCTGGCGGTGGCCTACCAGGCGCGCATCTGGAACATCGGCGCAGAAGGTCAGTTACTGCTCGGCGCACTGGCCGGCAGTGCCATGGCGATCCAGCTGATTGACTGGGACAGCCGCTTGGCACTGGTCTGGGTGTTACTCGCCGGCACTGCTGCCGGCGCGGCCTGGGGCGGGCTGACGGCGTGGTTGCGCACGCAGTTTAATGCCAACGAAATTCTCACCAGCATCATGCTCAACTACATCGCGCTGAACCTGCTGTTG
>JAWWDH010000561.1:0-2205 GCA_033720015.1 Pseudomonas sp. | reverse complement strand
GGATGCGACCTTCCTGGCCACTTTGAGCATGGGCTTCGCGTCTATCTACTCCGCCGAATACGCCGCACAACTATTGGCCGCCGGCACTCCGGAAAAGCTCAACAGCCAGCCGATTGGCAGCGGCCCGTTTGTCTTCAACCGCTTTCAGAAAGACGCCAGCGTGCGCTACAGCGCCAACCCAGACTACTTCGCCGGCAAGCCCGGCGTGGACAATCTGATCTTCGCCATCACCCCAGACGCCAACGTACGCCTGCAAAAACTGCGGCGTGGCGAGTGCCATATCGCGCTGTCGCCAAAACCCCAGGATGTTACGGCCATCGCTGGCGATAACAGCTTGCAGAGCGTGCACACGGCCGCCTTTATGACGGCCTTCGTCGGCATCAACAGCCAGCATCCGCCACTGGACCAGCCTGCGGTACGCCAAGCCATCAACCTGGCCTTCGACAAAACCAGCTACCTGCAAGCCGTGTTTGAAAACAGCGCCGAAGCAGCCAATGGTCCCTACCCGCCAAACACCTGGAGCTACGCCAGCGAACTGCCCGGGTATGCCTATGACCCAGAACAAGCCCGCACGCTGCTGAAAGCAGCCGGGCTGGCTGACGGCTTCAGCACCACCATCTGGACTCGCCCCAGTGGCAGCGTGCTCAACCCCAACCCAAACCTCGGCGCACAGTTGCTGCAAGCCGACCTGGACAAGATCGGCATCAAGGCCGAGATTCGCGTGATCGAATGGGGCGAGCTGATTCGCCGTGCCAAAGCCGGTGAACACGACCTGCTATTCATGGGCTGGGCCGGTGACAACGGCGACCCCGACAATTTCCTCACACCGCAATTTTCCTGCGCCTCGGTCGAATCCGGGCTGAACTTCGCGCGCTACTGCGACCCGCAACTGGACCAGCTGATCGCCGATGGCAAACGCACCAGCGATCAGGACCAGCGCAGCCAGCTGTACAAACAAGCGCAGCAGATCATCCAACAGCAAGCGCTGTGGCTGCCGCTGGCTCACCCGACCGCCTACGCGCTGACGCGCAAGCAGGTCCAGGGCTATCAGGTCAGTCCGTTCGGCCGACAAGACTTCGCTAAAGTACGCCTAGCGCCCTGACACCTAGAGCCAACCGTACTCGGCCATCGACAGCGGCTCACCGTCGCCAACGATAAAGTGGTCGAGTACGCGTACATCCACCAGCTCCAGCGCCTCTTTCAGGCGGCGGGTCAGTACGCGATCTGCCTGACTGGGCTCGGCGACCCCGGACGGATGGTTATGGGTCAAAATCAACGCCGCAGCATTATGTGCAAGCGCTCGTTTGACCACCTGACGGGGATAAACGCTGGCACTGTCGATGGAGCCATGAAACAGCGCCTCAAACGCCAGAACGCGGTGCTTGGCATCGAGAAACAGGCAGCCGAATACCTCATGGGGCTCATGGCGTAATAACGCCTTGAGGTAATCACGCACCGCCTGCGGACTTTCCAACGCCGAATCACGGCGCAATTGTTCGGCCAGATGACGTCGTGCCATCTCCAGCACGGCCTGTAACTGAGCAAATTTGGCCGGGCCCAACCCCAAACGTTGACTGAACGACGGCAAATCAGCCTGCAACAGCGCGCGCAAGCTGCCAAAGTCGCCGAGCAGATGGCGCGCGAGGTCGACCGCGCTTTGCCCGGCCACCCCCGTACGCAGAAAAATCGCCAGCAATTCCGCATCGGTCAGGGTGCCGGCACCCTGGGCCAAGAGCTTCTCCCGCGGGCGCTCTGCCGCAGGCCAATCGCGAATACTCATCACACCTCCTTGTGTTATCAGACGCGGCAAACTGCCTCACCTGCGTGCCGCAAAGCCAAGCCTGGCAAGCGTTTGGCAGCACTACTCGACTGCAGGCTCTGTGCTATCGTAGCCCAACTTTTGCGCAGCGCCTGACCAGGGGAGGTGTCGGCGCGGCGTTCTAACCCTCTTTGACAAAAGCCATCTTCATATAAGGCAGGCCTATGCAGCGGCTGTATCGGAAACGCATCATTGTTGGCGTGGGCGGCGGTATTGCCGCGTATAAAAGTGCTGAGCTGATTCGCCGACTCAAAGACCAGGACGCCGATGTGCGTGTGGTCATGACCAAGGGCGGTCGTGAATTCATTACTCCACTGACCCTGCAAGCCCTGTCCGGGCATCCGGTGCACCTCGACCTACTCGACCCTGAAGCCGAAGCCGCAATG
>JAWWDH010000560.1:0-2212 GCA_033720015.1 Pseudomonas sp. | reverse complement strand
GAACAGTTCGACCACCGCAATAGTCGAGAAAATCCGTAGCCGTTAAGGCGCTATGGCGGCTGGCTGGTTAATCAGTCAGCCGGCCGTTGCCGTGGCCTCTCAGGCCCCGCTTAGGCGGGGCTTTTTTGTGGCGGCGCCGTTCTGTTGAGTCCGCCAGTCTTGCCAGCGGATGCGCTCATCGCGCACCAGCCAGCCGTCCTGCGCGGCAAAGCTTTCCGCCAGCCACAGGCCGCGGGTGCTGGCGGGCGATAGTTGGCCTTGCTTCAGGGTCAGCAGCTCTGCGCTGGGACGGCCCTGCTCCAGCGGGATCAGGAACAGGTCAGGGCGGGCGCGGTTGAGGCGGGCGATCAGTTGACCATCTTCCAGATGCTCGTCGACATGCAGCAGGCTGAGCTCTCGACTTTCCTTGGGCAGGTCCAGGCGTAGGTCGTAGACCAGTTGCAGTGAAGCCGTAGGCAGGTGCACATAAGCGCGCGGGCGCTCAAGTAGCTTGAGGCTGCCGCATTGCACCGGCCGCGCCGCGCCAGACAGTGCGCTGAGGTTGAAATAGGCGCTTTCTCGGTAGTGCAGGCTGCTTGGGTAGGGCGTTGGCAGCCAGGTGTCGCCAAAGCGCCCGCTCAGCCAGCCTTCCGGGGTTTCCAGCAGGCACTCTTCGGCCACCTCCTGCAGTGCGGTCAGTAGCGGCAGGTTGAGCTCATGGGCCGGTACGTAGCCGGAAATCAGCTTGAGTACCACATCGCCCCGATCGGCACGGCGCTGACGCACCAGTACCCAATACTCCCGGCCCTGCCAGTTGAGGGTCAGGCGCACCGAAACCCCGAGGTTGGCCAGCGCCACGCTAAAGCGCTGGCTGTCGGCGATGTCTATCGGCTTGCGCTTAGCCAGCATCTGCGTAAAGTTTAGCGGCATGCCCTGGCCCTGGTAGCTCAGGCTTTCCGGGCTGGCCTCGACTAATAACTGCAGGGTTTTGAAGGTGCCGGGGTCTTTGCGGATCAGGGTGCGTGGCATGGCAACTGCTCGCAGCGAGGGGCGGTCTGAAAGCTTGGCACAGATATTCGGCCGAGGGCTGTCAGGCAATATCCTGAATTACAGCGGCCGCAGTGGCGACGTTGTGCGCCAGGTGTTGCGGGTTGATGGTGCCGATGATTGCGCTGGTAGCGGCCGGGTGATTGAAAATCAGCTCGAAGCTGGCGCGTACCGGGTCTTCACCCGCTAGGCAGGCATGACCGCTGGCCAAGGCTTTTTTGATCAGGATGCCTTTGCCGTGCAGTTCGGCGTAATCCAGTACGGCCTGCTCGGCTTGCTCCTTGAGGTTATAGGTGACCATCGCGCAGTCGCCGTGTTCGAGGGCAAGCAGGCCGCCTTCAACGGTTTTACCGGAGAGGCCGAAACCGCGAATCTTGCCTTCGCGCTTGAGCTCGGCGAGGGTTTGGTAAACCCCGCTGTCGCGCAGTATCGCCACATCGTTGCCGTCGGAGTGCACCAGCACCAGGTCGATAAAATCGGTTTCCAGGCGTTTGAGGCTGCGCTCCACGGAGAAGCGGGTGTGCGCCGGGCTGAAGTCGAAGTGCGACTGGCCGTTGTCGAATTCTTCACCCACTTTGCTAACGATTACCCACTGCTGACGCTGGCCACGCAGCAACGGGCCGAGGCGAGTTTCGCTGGTGCCGTAGGCCGGTGCGGTGTCTATCAGGTTTATGCCCAGGTCATGGGCTTGCGCCAGCAGCTCACGGGCGGCGGCATCATCAGGAATGGTGAAACCGTTGGGGTATTTCACGCCCTGATCGCGGCCCAACTTGACCGTGCCCAGGCCCAGTGGCGAAACCAGCAGCTCGGTGGCACCCAGCGGGCGATGCAGGTTGTGCAGGCTGTGCAGTGGATGCATCAGAACAGTTCCTCCCAAGCAGGTGGCGCGATGGCTGGCCGTGGCAGGGCAGGCAGCGGTGCGTGCGGCGCCGGCTGAATGCCGTCACGGCTAAGTGTAGCCAGCACGCGATCAGCAAAGTCCGGCGCCAAGGCCAGTTTAGTCGGCCAACCGACCAGCAGATGGTTTTGCTCGTGCAGGAAGGCATTGTCCGGGCGAACCAGCCCGGATTGAGCCGGCTCGGCGCGATCCACACGTAGGCTGGCCCACTGTGCGGCGGATAGATCCACCCCAGGCAATAAATCATTCAGCTCTTTCTGTGCGGCCTTGATCTGGCTGGCCTCATCG
>JAWWDH010000559.1:0-2214 GCA_033720015.1 Pseudomonas sp. | reverse complement strand
GCAAACACTGAGCGAGTACCAGGTAAACGCCTCGCTGCTCACACCTACTGACCGCGGGGGCGCGCCTCTAAGCCGGGAAGCACTGGCCTACCTGATGCTTGAGGCGGGGGCGCAGGTGGGCTTGGCCTGGTCGCCGGTACGCTGGAGTGACGCGCAATTTAGCGCCGTCGAGCAACAATCCAATGTCCGCCAGCGGGTGCTGCGTGAGCTGACCCCAGGCGCCGGTAGCGACAGTGGCCAGTTGCACGCACTGCACCCACAGATCGCGGATATCAAACCCGAGAACGTGCGCTGGAGTAGCGCGCCCGAGCCAGGCTATTGGCTGCTGCAAGAGCCGCCACTCAAGCGCATGCAGCGCTGTGAGCAGCAGCACTATGCCCTGGTCGACGACCCCTGGGGAGTTCTGTTCGACCTCGCTAGCCTGCTGCGTGCGCGCAATCAAGCCTTCGACACCCTCAGCCAGCACCATGGCGACGACTGGGCCATCGCCGCGACGATAAAAAACATCAGCGACAGTGACAGCGAAGTACGTGCCCAGCTTGGCTCATTACTCGACGTGACTAGGCTCAAGGCCACCCTGCAAGAGCAGAAACGGGCGCAGGATGCCGTAGATGCCGATCGCCAACGCATTGTCGATATCTGGGCACAGTGGTTCGCCACCCTGGGCGGTAACACCGCCGCCAGCCTGGAAACCGCCTGTGGCCATTTCGACATCACCCAAGCCGATGCCCGCGACGCCCTGGAGGCCAGCTTCGCTGCCGCCTGCCTCGGCCCTGCCGCCACCTCAACCGGGGTCAAGGCCGTCGAATTGGCCCTCGACCCTGCCAGTAGCGCCGGCAAACCCTGGTTGCTCTGGGCATTGCTGGGCGTGCGCCAACGCATCGACCCTGGCCAACTCAAGCAACTGCTGCAGGTACCCGAGAATCTGGCCCCGGCAACCGATGACGTGGCCAAGGCTGCGACGAGCTTTGCCCGCGTCGCGGCCCTGGTCAACGAACTGAACAGCGGAGCACAACGTCTTGAGCAATTAGCCTTGGCCGCCAGCAGTGAGCCCTTGCCCGCCGCACTCGCGCCCATTCTAGGTGGCCGCTTGCCGAGCTTGAGCACGCAAATTCACCAGCACGCCTACACCTTGATGCTGGCCATGCTGGCGCGCAGCCAACAGCAAATGGATGTAGTAGCGCAGACGCCCAAGCAAAGCCTGTTGTGGCTGAGCGCGCAGATGGGCCAGAGCCACAACAAAGGCCAGCGCCGCAGCCTGGGCAAACGTATCGAACAGCTGGAGCGTGCCGAGCAACGCAGCTCTCGCGCCAGCACGCCCCAGGCGCCGGTCAAGCACCCCATCAGCACAGGCGTGCAGGAGCAAATTCCCCACCTACGCCTGGTACCTAAGCCGCAAGCCGCGCCCGCCCATCCCCAACCGGGCTATGGCAGTGAGGCCCCGCGTACACCGAATACAGTGAACAAGCCCGCCCCAGTGCTGGCGCCCATCAAGGCGGACGCGATCCCGGATCTGCCGCGCAATATCGGCGACCTGTTTGATGACGCGCCCCTGAAAACCCTGATTGCGATGGTCGCGGTATGGAACTTTGGGGTTGTCGGCAGTCAGGCTTGGGAGGATTCATCGAGTAAAAACATAATCGCAGGGGTCAGCGCTGCTTTTGCTACAGCGACCGCCGCATCCGCTGTCTTGCAGCAATTAGCCGATACCAATTGGGAACGCCATGTTGCACAGGCCGGGAAGGTGAATCCGGAGGCTCAAAAGTTATTAGCCAACGCCTTGGGGGCAGGCTCTGTGGCCATGCTCCTCCAGTCCATCACAGCCGGTATCGATGTGTTCTATTACGGCTGGCAGGCGCTGGACGCCTACCGCACTGGCGACCTCGACAGTGCCGGGGTGTACACAGGCCTGGCCGGCGCCAATATGGCCCTGGCCCGGGCATCGGTACAGGCTATGCGCGCCATGCGTATCGCCCGCGCAGCGGTGCTGGCCGGCGAAGGCGAAGCCCTGGCCACAGGCCTGCGCGTACTTACCCTCCCATTGCGCCTGAGCTTGCTGGGTTTAACCGCCACCCTTTTTCTGGGCATGGTGTCCTTGTTTTATACCCAGGACATCCCGCTGCAACAGTGGCTCAAGCAAACCCGCTTCGGCACCCGCCCCGCCGACGACCACGATCCTCCCTCGGGCCACGTCGTAGGCCATCCCGTGGCCGT
>JAWWDH010000558.1:0-2224 GCA_033720015.1 Pseudomonas sp. | reverse complement strand
TGGCACTGAGTTGCGGGGCACTGCTGTCATTCATGTTCTTCACCACCAGCTCGGTACCGTCAGTTGTCATGAAGTGATAGCGAATGTATTCACCAACGTAGTGGCGGGCGACGAAACGGGCCATGACCTGATTGCCGTTGCTGCCGAGGCGCTCGGTAAAGCTGAGTTTTTCCGGGCGAATCGATACGGTGGTGGGTAGGCCGACTTCCGTGCAGTTGGCTTTCAGGGCGCTGACCAGGCCGCCGGCTTCCAGGCGAACCTGGACGCTGTCCTGGTGGACGGCTTCGATCACGCCTTTGAGTTTGTTGCTCTCGCCAATAAAGTCGGCGACGAACAGGTTGGCCGGACGTTCATACAGCACATGCGGCGCTGCGCATTGCTGAACGATGCCGCTTTCAAACACGGCAATCCGGTCGCTCATGGTCAGCGCTTCGGTCTGGTCGTGAGTCACGTAGATCACGGTGAAGCCGAGCTGTTCGTGCAGGCGCTTGATCTCGAACTGCATCTGCTCGCGCAGCTTCTTGTCGAGGGCGCCGAGGGGTTCGTCCATCAGCACGATGTCCGGGGCGAAGATCAGGGCGCGGGCCAAGGCCACGCGCTGGCGTTGGCCGCCAGAGAGCTGGCCGGGGAAGCGGTTGCCGAAATCCAGTAACTCGACCAGCGACAGGTATTCATCGACCTTGGCGTTGATCACGTCCTTGGGCTGTTTGCGAATTTTCAGCGGGTAGGCCAGGTTCTCGCGCAGGGTCATGTGCGGAAACAGCGCGTACTGCTGGAACACCATGCCGATATTGCGCTGGTACGGCGCGATGCTGGTGACCGAGCGGCCGTTGATCAGGATCTCACCGCTGGTCACGTCTTCGAAGCCGGCGAGCATCATCAGGCAGGTGGTTTTTCCTGAGCCAGAAGGGCCGAGCAGGGTGATGAATTCGCCCTTGGCCACGTCCAGGTTGAAGTCTTTGACCACCAAATTCTTTTGGTCGTAAGTCTTTTTCACGTTGGTGAATTGCAGGAACGGTTTGTCCCCCGCTAGGTCAGCCATACCCCTCCCCAAATGTGCTCTTAACAGCTGCCGGCTTGTGGCCGTTAACTGAATGCTTGAATGCGCAGGCTCGTTTTTATGGTGCGACGAGATCTTGTTTGAATGATCAAGTTACGCAAGCACTGTGCCAGTCTGTTGCGGCGCATTGCGGTCGCAGCCGTACTGGGTTTGAGCCTAGCTCAGTGGCGTGTTTGTGCCAGGGCGGTGTAGGGAGTGGTAACAGTGCGGGGCAGAAGGAAGCATCTGCCGAGATGCTCTCGGCAGGTGCGCACGCTTAGCGTGATTGATATTTTAGTGCGTGCTGTGTGCTGCGTGCTTTAGCTGTTGGGCAGCAGGCGGACCGTCAGGCTCTTGATGTAACGGGTTTCGGCAATCGCCGGGTGCACAGGATGGTCCGGACCTTGGGCGCCGCGTTCGAGCAGCTGGATATTGCGATCCAGATGACGCGCGCTGGTCAGCAGGATGTTTTGCAGGTCATCTTCCGGCAGGTGCATGGAACAGCTGGCGCTGATCAGGATGCCGTCCTTGTTGAGCAGGCGCATGGCTTGCTCGTTGAGACGGCGGTAGGCGCCTTCGCCGTTCTTCAGGTCTTTTTTGCGTTTGATAAAGGCAGGCGGGTCGGCAACGATGACGTCGAAGCGTTCTTCCGAAGCTTTGAGCTGTTTCAGTGCTTCAAACACATCGCCTTCAACGCAAGCGACCTTGTCGGTCAGGCCGTTCAGCGCGGCGTTGCGTTCTACGCCGTCGAGCGCGAAGCCGGAGGCGTCCACGCACATCACGTCGCTGGCGCCAAAGGCTGCAGCCTGCACGCCCCAACCGCCGATGTAGCTGAACAGATCGAGTACGCGCTTGCCTTTAACGTAAGGGGCCAGGCGTGCGCGGTTCATGCGGTGGTCGTAGAACCAGCCGGTCTTCTGCCCTTCAATGACCGGGGCTTCGAACTTCACCCCGTTCTCTTCCAGCGCGACCCACTCCGGTACCACGCCGAATGGTGTTTCGACGTAACGCGCCAGGCCCTCGGCATCGCGCGCGGCAGAATCGTTCTTGAGCAGGATGCCGCTCGGCTTGCACACCTGAATCAGGGCGGCGAGCACATCTTCTTTATGTCGCTCCATGGTCGCTGAAGCCAGTTGCACCACCAGAATGTCGAAGAAACGGTCGACCACCAGGCCCGGCAGCAGG
>JAWWDH010000557.1:0-2236 GCA_033720015.1 Pseudomonas sp. | reverse complement strand
GGGCTGCCGCCCAGCTGGATGACATATTGAACTGGATTCCAGCTCGCCTGTGTGCCTTCAGTTATGCCCTGGTGGGCGCATCCTCACCTGCCATTAGCTGCTGGCGACAACAGGCGCCCGGAGCCGCCAGCCCGAATGCCGGTCCGGTTATGGCGGCCGGGGCCGGTGCGCTGGGCGTGAGCCTGGGTGGCGCGGCTGAGTATCATGGCGAACTGCATGTACGGCCTGAGCTGGGCGCGGGGCCGCAGCCGAAAGCTCGGGATATCGAGCGAGCCCTCAACCTAGTCAACGGCGGCGTGCTGCTGTGGCTGGTGTTACTGCTGATTGGGACGTTTTTTTATGCTTGAACACGGTGGTCGCTTACGTGCCGCGGCGCAGCGCTATGGCATTGCCCTGACCGATTGGCTGGACCTGTCCACTGGCATCGCACCTTACGGATGGCCGCTGCCGGCGATTGCCGCGAGTGCCTGGGCGCGCCTGCCCGAACCGCAGGACGGCCTCGAAGCGGCTGCCTGTGACTATTACGGGGTTAGCAATCTGCTGCCGGTGGCGGGCTCTCAGGCGGCGATTCAAGCCTTGCCGCGTCTGCTGCGTAGCGCCACGGTCGGTATCGTCTCGCCTGCCTATGCCGAGCATGCGGCCGCCTGGCAGCGCGAAGGTCATGATTTGCTGGAAATCAGCGAAGCCGAAATCGAGGGCGCGCTGCCGCGCCTGGATGTGCTGCTGTTGGTCAATCCGAACAACCCCACTGGGCGACGTTTCGAGCCCCAGCAGCTGCTGGCTTGGCACGCCTGCCTGGCTGAACGCGGTGGCTGGCTGGTGGTGGATGAAGCTTTTATCGATTGCACCCCCGAATACAGCCTGGCGGCTTTTAGTCAGCGAGCTGGGCTGATCGTGCTGCGCTCGTTTGGCAAGTTCTTCGGCATGGCTGGGCTTCGGCTGGGCTTTGTCCTGGCCCAGCCGGCCTTGCTCGAACAGTTAGCGGAGTTGCTCGGCCCCTGGGCGATCAGTGGCCCGAGCCGGGTTGTAGCGACTGCGCTGCTGCAGGATCTGGCCGGCCAGCGCCAACAGCGTGAGCGCCTGTTGGCCGATGGCCAGCGTTTGGCCGGGCTACTCAGTGCCCAGGGGCTAACGCCGACTGGCGGCTGCGCGCTGTTCCAATACTGCCGCCTGCCGCAGGCGGCCGAGCTGCACGGGTTTCTCGCCGCTCGCGGCATTCTCACGCGGCTGTTCGAAACCCCACAGAGCCTGCGTTTCGGCCTACCGCCGGATGAAGCGGGCTGGCAGCGTTTGCAGCAGGCGCTTATTGCCTTTGCCGGAGCACACACATGACTACCCTGATGGTGCAGGGCACCACCTCCGATGCCGGTAAAAGCACCCTGGTCACCGCGCTATGCCGCTGGCTGAAACGTCAGGGCGTCGCAGTGGTGCCGTTCAAACCGCAGAACATGGCGCTCAACTCGGCAGTCACCGCCGATGGTGGCGAAATCGGCCGCGCCCAGGCGGTGCAAGCTCAGGCGGCTGGTCTGGCGCCGCATACCGATATGAACCCGGTGCTGCTCAAGCCCAATAGCGACACCGGCGCACAGGTGATCATCCACGGCCGCGCCCTCAGCAGCATGGATGCGCTGGCCTATCACGATTACAAAAAGGTGGCGATGCAGGCAGTGCTGCAGTCGCACCAGCGCTTGAGTGCGGCCTACCCGGTGGTGATGGTGGAGGGCGCCGGCTCGCCGGCCGAGATCAACCTGCGCGCCGGCGATATCGCCAATATGGGCTTTGCCGAGGCGGTGGATTGCCCGGTGATCCTGATTGCCGATATCGACAAGGGCGGCGTATTTGCGCATCTAGTCGGCACCCTGGCGCTGCTCTCCGAGAGCGAGCAGGCGCGGGTGCAGGGCTTTGTGATCAACCGTTTCCGCGGCGATATCGCCCTGCTGCAACCGGGCCTGGATTGGCTAGAGCAGCGCACGGGCAAGCCGGTGCTCGGGGTATTGCCTTATTTGATGGATTTTCACCTAGAAGCCGAGGACGCCATCGATATTCGCCAGAGCGCCAAGGCGGCCGAGGTGCTGAAAGTGGTGGTGCCGGTGTTGCCGCGCATCAGCAACCACACCGACTTTGACCCGCTGCGCCTGCACCCGCAGGTTGAATTGAGCTTTGTTGGCCCCGGCCAGCCGATTCCTCCTGCTGACTTAATCATCCTGCCCGGCTCGAAAAGCGTACGCGCCGATCT
>JAWWDH010000556.1:0-2242 GCA_033720015.1 Pseudomonas sp. | reverse complement strand
GATATTTTTCAGCATCGCCGCGACACCGAGAATCGGTCGGGTCACGCCCAGGGCTGTCAGCCAGATCAGCAGAATACCCACCACACCGGCAGCCAGGCCGAGGCCTAAGGACACTGCCGTGCTGCGAGTGCCCATTTCATCCATTTGCGTTTCCAGGCGGGTGGCCGGTTCTAGCAGGACTTTCTCCGGCACCTCCATCAACACGCCCCAGGGCTGGGATTCTGGAATCGGCAGCAGCGGTTGCAGCACCTGTAGCGCACCGTCGTGGTGCAGAACTTCCGGGCGGTTGCTGGCGACCAGGCTGGTCATTTCGCGGTGTTGGTCTGCGAAGGCTTTTTCCAGTTTGCCGCCGAGCAGGCTACTGTCGCGGCTGTGGCCGGCGAGCAAGCCCGCGGGGCTGATGATGCTGACATGCCCGGCGCCATCAAACAGATCTTTGTGAGCCGCGATGCTCAGCTCTTGCAGGCTGGCAAGGCTGATATCCACGCCGAGAACGCCAATGACTTTGCCGGCTTGTTCGAGAGGGAAAGCAATACTGGTCATCAGGGTTTTCACCCCGTCGGTGTCATCGATATAGGGGTCGAGCAGGCACACTTTGTTCTTCTGGATCGGGCAGCTGTACCAGGCGTTGTAAGGCGCGCCGCTAATGCCCGGGGTAGAGTCGGCGAGGTTTTCTTCGGTCATGGTCTCGGAAACCAGATCACCGTTCTTGCCTTGCGACCAGTAGATCGAGAAGCGGCCTTTGTCATTACTGCCCAGGTTTTCCTGATCGACGAACAGTTCATCTTTACCGTCCAAGGCGTTCGGCTCAAACGCTACGTAGACGCCCAACAAACTGTGGTTGGCTTCTAGAGCGCTGCGCACTTGCCGAGTCAGGTCTTCACGTAGGTCGAAAGCATCGAGAAAGCGTTTTTCCGCTTGCTCACGAATAAACAGGACCTGAGAAGCCGCACTCCGCCCGTATTGATAGGCATCCATAAAGTAGCGCTGCATCTGCAGGGCCTGTGACTCACCACGAGCAGTCATGCGCAATTGCGCAGACTCTTGCAGCATGGACGAGCTGGCCTGCTTGACCAGTTCAGCACTGCGCGAGGCCTGAATGACCGAAGCCGAAACGAGAACGGCAACAATGGCCAGCAAGCACAAGCCTGCCAGCAGGGTGATCTTCAACTGGATGGAGAGTCGGCTGAACAGCATTTTCAGGACCTTTTTATGAATGTGGCTTATAGCGCCTATCGGCGCTTAGGTACTTTTCTTTAAGTTTTACGTTGCGTAAAGCGCGGCAAGTTACGGGCCAGCAGAGCCTTCAAAGTGCAGGGTAATCGAAATTAGCAACGTTCTGTATAAAATAATTTACAGCTGTTTTGACAGCTCGTTCAGCATTGTGCAGAGTACGCGCCCTTCGCCGAACCGGCGCGGCATCCACAGAAGCTTCAAACCTTCGCGGACCTATTTAATTGCGGGAGTAAATCGATGAACGCAGTCGTTGCGGCAGTGGGGATCATGCTGATTCTCAGCTTGTGCCGTGTGCATGTTGTGGTGGCCTTGATCATTGGCGCATTAGCGGGTGGCCTGCTGGGTGGCTTGGGTATTGAGGGCTCGCTTGCCGCATTTAATAAAGGCCTGGGGGGCGGTGCGACAGTGGCGCTGTCCTACGCCTTGCTGGGTGCATTTGCCGTGGCGATTGCCAAATCCGGCTTGGCCCACGCGTTGGCGGACAAGGCGTTGGCTATGGTCGGTCAGCAGGACAGTAAGGGGGCGGGGCTGCTCAAGTGGCTGCTGCTCGCGTTGCTGCTGATGGTGGCGATTTCTTCGCAGAACATCCTGCCGATTCACATTGCCTTTATCCCGCTGCTGGTTCCGCCGCTGCTGTATGTATTGAGCAAGCTGCAACTCGACCGCCGTTTGATCGCCTGCGTACTGACTTTTGGCTTGATCACGCCCTATATGTTTTTGCCGGTGGGCTTTGGCGGGATTTTCCTGAAAGACATTTTGCTGGCCAATGTGGCCAGTGGCGGGGTGGATACCAGTAATTTGAAAGTGACCCATGCCATGGCAATCCCGGCCCTCGGCATGCTCTTTGGGCTTCTGGTCGCCGTGCTGTTCAGCTATCGCAAAAGACGCGTGTATGACCTGAGTAAGATTGAACAGGTCGAGCGCGTGGATGTGGCCTATAACCCGCTGAGCTTGTTGGTTGCGGGTGTAGCGATTGCCGCAGCCTTTGTTATACAGCTGTGGCTGG
>JAWWDH010000555.1:0-2242 GCA_033720015.1 Pseudomonas sp. | reverse complement strand
GACACACATTGGTGTTTTTCGCGAATGCCGGATATCCGGCCCCTGCCTTTCTCGGGTGACCAACCGACGACTGATGTCGCGGCGCCCAACCCGGATCAACAGGTACTCACTGACCACTCGAATGGGCCATGAGCATTTGCTTGTATTACGGTATACCATAAACCTAAACACGGAAGCAAAGCCCGCTAGTCGGTAACCCCGTGCGACCTTCGCAGGCCTAGAGCCTCAAGCCTTGAGGCCGACCAGCGGCACGCCTGAAAAGCTTGACTTGCACGAGTCGTATTATGGTATACCATGATACCAGGCCAGCGCGATGCGCTTCACACTGCCTCACCCATTCAGGAGAGCCTCATGAGTTTTGAAATACGCAAGATCGTCAGCTACGTGGAAGAAACCCTTATCGAAGGCGGCAAGGCGACTGACAAGCCGGTGACCATGGTGGGTCTGGCCGTAGTAATGAAAAATCCCTGGGCTGGCCGCGGCTTCGTCGAAGACATCCGCTCGGAGCTCAACCCCCACGCCTCCGAGCTGGGTGAGCTGATGGTCAAGCGCCTGATCGACGCCATTGGTGGCGCAGACAAGATCGAAGCCTATGGCAAGGCCGCCGTGGTCGGTGCCGACGGCGAGATCGAACACGCTTCCGCGGTGATCCACAACCTGCGCTTCGGCAACCATTATCGCCAGGCGGTGAACGCCAAGAGCTACCTGAGCTTCACCAACAAGCGCGGCGGTCCGGGCACCTCGATCCAGGTGCCGATGATGCATAAGGATGACGAAGGCGCGCGCTCGCACTACGTCACCCTGGAAATGCATATCGAAGACGCCCCGCGTGCCGACGAAATCGTCGTGGTCCTGGGCGCCTCCGACGGTGGCCGCCTGCACCCGCGCATCGGCAGCCGTTACATCGACCTGGAAGAGCTGGCCGCCGAGCAGGCTCAGTAAACCCCGGTCAGTGCAGGAGCAAGCCATGATGTTACTCACCGCTGAACGCACCCCCGCCGGCACCAGTTACCTGGCGACCGGCCAGGGCCAACCCGTGGTCCTGATCCATGGCGTCGGCCTGAATAAAGAGATGTGGGGCGGCCAGATCGTCGGTCTTGCTCCGCACTACCGGGTCATCGCCTACGACATGCTCGGTCACGGCGCCAGCCCGCGCCCGGCAACCGGCACAGACTTGCTCGGCTATGCCGAGCAGTTGCGTGAACTGCTCGAACACCTGCATCTGCCGCAGGCCACCATCATCGGCTTCTCGATGGGCGGCCTGATAGCGCGGGCCTTTGCCCTGCACTATCCGCAGCACACCCAGGGCCTGGTGGTGCTCAACAGCGTATTCAATCGCAGCCCGGAACAACGCGCCGCGGTGATCGAGCGGACTCGCCAGGTCGCCCAGTACGGACCCAACGCCAACGCCGAAGCGGCCTTGACGCGCTGGTTCAGCCACGAATACCAGGCCGCCAACCCAGCGCAGATCGCCGCGCTACGTCAGACCCTGGCCAGCAACGATCCCGAGGGCTACCTGACCACCTACGAACTGTTCGCCACCCAGGACATGTACCAGGTGGATCGGCTGGACAGCATCCGTGTGCCGACCCTGATCAGCACCGGCGAGCTGGACCCCGGCTCGACCCCGCAAATGGCCAAAGAGCTGGCCGAACTCATTCCCGGTGCGCAGGTTGCCGTGCTCGCCGAGCAGCGGCATATGATGCCGGTGGAGTCGCCACGCCTGGTCAATCAGGTGCTGCTCGACTTCCTCAACCGCGCCCAGACCTCAGAGAACCCAGCAAAGGGGATCGTTGCATGACACTCACCCGCTTTCAGATGTGCATCGACGGCCAGTGGGTCGATGCCCTTTCCGGCAACACCTTCCACAGCCTCAACCCGGCACTCGCCGAGCCCTGGGCAGAGCTGCCCGATGCCGACGAAGCCGACGTCGAGCGCGCGGTTCAATCCGCGCAAAAAGCCTTTGAAAGCCCAGCCTGGCGAGGTCTGACCGCCACTGCCCGGGGCAAGCTGCTGCGCCGCCTGGGTGACCTGATCGCCGAGAACAAGGAACAGCTGGCCCAGCTGGAAAGCCGCGACAACGGCAAGCTGATCCGCGAAACCCGCGGCCAGGTCAGCTACCTGCCGGAGTTCTTCCACTACACCGCCGGCCTGGCCGACAAGCTCGAAGGCGGCACCCTGCCGCTGGATAAGACCGACATGTTCGGCTACACCGTGCTCGAACCGCTGGGCGTGGTGGCCG
>JAWWDH010000554.1:0-2243 GCA_033720015.1 Pseudomonas sp. | reverse complement strand
CTGGTCGATGACAAAGGCACTGTGCTGGTTCATTCGAACCGGGAGCAGGTACTCAAGGGCCTGGGTGAGCTGTTCCCCGGTAGCCAGCCAACGCTGAGCAATACCCTGCAGGATGTGCAGGCGGCCGATGGCTCCGCGCGGATAGTCACCTTTATTCCCGTACAAGACCTGCAGGGCGTGCGCTGGTATGTCGGCCTGTCGGTCGACAAGAGCAAGGCCTATGCCGCGCTGCAGGAGTTCCGCCTGTCGGCGTTGATGGTGATGGTGATTGGCGTCGCGGCGATTTTATTGCTGCTTGGGTTGTTAATTCGCTTTCTGCTGCAGCCGCTGCATGTGATGAGCCGCGCCATGGGCGATATCGCCCAAGGTGAGGGCGACCTGACTCAGCGTTTGCAGGTTGGCTCGCTGGATGAGTTTGGTGAACTGGCAGTGGCATTCAACCGCTTTGTTGAGCGGATTCACGAGTCGATCCGTGAAGTGGCGTCCACCACCAGCGCCGTGCATGAGCGCGTGCGCACCGTGGTGGCCGCATCCAATGCCTCGATGAATAACTCCAGCGAACAGGCGGCGCGCACCGACAGCGTGGCGGCGGCAATCAACGAGCTGGGCGCTGCTGCGCAGGAGATCGCGCGCAATGCCGCCGATGCCTCCAGTCAGGCCAGCGATGCCCGCCAAGGTGCCGAAAACGGTCAGCAAATGGTCGAGAAAACCCTGGGCGCGATGAGCGATCTGTCGAGCAAGATCGAGGTGGCCGGTTCGCACATCGAAACCCTGAGCCAGAAGAGCAACGATATCGGCCAGATTCTTGATGTAATCAAGGGCATCTCCGAGCAGACCAATTTGTTGGCCCTTAACGCGGCCATCGAGGCTGCCCGTGCGGGCGAGGCCGGGCGCGGTTTTGCCGTGGTGGCGGACGAGGTGCGTAACCTGGCGCAGCGCACCCAGAGTTCGGCGCAGGAAATTCAGCAGATGATCGAGCAGCTGCAAGCGGGCGCTCAGGACGCGGTGAACACCATGCTGGAAAGCCGCCGCTTCAGTGATGACAGCGTGCGTATCGGCAAGCAAGCTGGGGACAACCTGCAAAGCGTGACACTGCGCATTGCCGAGATTGATGGCATGAACCAGTCGGTGGCCACCGCGACCGAGGAGCAAACCTCGGTGGTCGAAAACCTCAACATGGATATCACCGAGATCAACGTGCTGAACCAGGACGGTGTACGTAACCTGGAAGCCAGTTTGCGGGCCTGTACCGAGCTGGATCAGCAGGCCGGGCGACTCAAGCAGTTGGTGGACAGCTTCCGCATTTAAGTCGTGGGGCGCCTGAGGCGGGGTGTTCCCGGTCTCAGGCGTCCGATGGATTAAATGATGTGCCGTGACGGCTGGTTTTCGCTGGGGTTGGGCGCCGATAACTTGCGCACGATGGTGGCCTGCAGGTTGGCGCACAGCTCGGGGTCGGAGAGCGGCTGATTGTTGGCGTCGGTGATAAAGAACACGTCTTCTACCCGTTCACCCAGTGTGGCGATCTTGGCGTTCTGCAGCGACAGGTCGAAATCCAGGAAGATTCGGCCGATGCGCGCCAGCAGGCCGGGGCGGTCCGGGGCAATCACTTCGAGTACGGTCACCGGGCGGTTGGCGTCGTTGTGGATGGTCACCTGCGGGGCAAAGGCGAAATGCTTGAGCTGGCGCGGCACCCGGCGCTGAATGATGCTGGGGTAGTCGTCCGGGTTTTTCAGTGCGTCGATCAGGCCCTGGCGAATTTCGCTGATGCGCGCCGGGTTGTTGCCAATCGAGCCCCCTTCACTTTCCAGCACGATGTAGGTGTCGAGGGTGAACTGGCTGGTGGAGGTGAGAATCCGTGCGTCATGGATATTCAGGTTGAGCTGGGCCATGGCCGCCACGGTCACGGCAAAGAAATCATGCTGGTCTTCGGCGTAAATGAAGATTTGTGTGCCGCCTTCAAACTCACGCTGGGTGGTTTCCTTGATCAGCACCAGCGGGTTGCCGTCATTGGGGTGGCTAATGATTGCCAGCGTATGCCAGGCCACATCTTCGGCCGTATGGCGCAGGAAGTAGTCATCGCCCAATTGTGCCCATAGCTGCTCGGCGACGTCGGCATCGGTGCCGCCACGGCTGAGGATTTCCAGCGCGGCGTTTTGTGTGAGGCGAATTTGCTCCTCACGGTCCAGCGGGTTTTCCAGGCCGCGGTTCAGCGCACGCTTGGTCTCGGTGTAGAGCTGGCGCAG
>JAWWDH010000553.1:0-2246 GCA_033720015.1 Pseudomonas sp. | reverse complement strand
TCCAGCCGGAGGTCATGCAGCGCCTGGCCGACCCCGCCGCGGGTGCGCTGGCGCCACTGAAAACGATGTGGACCGCACTGTTTGCCGGTTACGAGTCCAACAGCGGCAACGCGGCACTGGATGGTCTGCTGTCCAAGGGCGGCATGGGCAGCATGCTCACCACCGTGTGGCTGATCATCTGCGCCATGTGCTTTGGCGGCGTGCTGGAAAAACTCGGCCTGCTGCAACGCCTGCTGCAAAGCACCCTGCACCTGGCGAAAAGCACCAGCAGCCTGATCGCCAGCACCATCGCCACCTCCATTGGCACCAATATCATCACCGCCGACCAATACATCGCCTTGGTGCTGCCAGGCCGCATGTACCGCGAGGAGTACGCCAAGCGCGGCCTGGCCCCGGTAACCCTATCGCGGGCGCTGGAAGACGGCGGCACCCTGACCTCAGTGCTGGTGCCATGGAACACCTGCGGCGCCTACATGGCCGCCACCCTCGGTGTCGCGACGCTGAGCTACCTGCCGTACTGCTTCTTTAATCTGCTGATGCCTCTGCTGGCCATCAGTCTGGCGTTTATCTTCCCGCCGCAACCCGTTGCGCAAACCGAGGCCGCACGCGACGTCATGCCGCAGACGTAGAGGTGAGTCCACTCCCAGTTGCGCAACCCCGCGCAACTGGGACACTCCAGCGTGATCCGAACGCTCAAAAAACCGCTGCGCAGGCCACAGATTGGCGGGCTGCGCGATAAATACCCTGCCAATTTCCATGGAATTCAGGCATCTTCGTCGGCGCATCAAGAACCTCTGGCACCTCCAATTCAATAAAAAAGCCCTGCAACTGGAATTCTGATCATGTATGCGTTGATGGCACTGACCTTCGTTTTTGGCTACCTGTGTATCGCCCTCGAACACCCACTTAAAGTCGACAAAGCCGCTTCGGCGATTCTTACCGCCGTAATCTGCTGGACCTTACTGGTGCTGGGCGCTGACAGTATTTTGCCGCTAATTGGCTCAGGCACTGCCGGTGCCAGCAGCAATGGCCATCATGTCACCGAAGAATTGCGCCATCACCTCGGTGAAATTTCCGAAATTCTGTTCTTCCTCATGGGCGCGATGACCATCGTCGAGCTGATCGACGCCCATGAAGGTTTCAAGGTCATCACCGACCGCATCCGCACCAACAAGCGTGTGCACCTGCTCTGGCTGGTAGGCCTGATCACCTTCTTCCTCTCGGCGGCGCTGGATAACCTGGCCACCACCATTGTGATGATTTCACTGCTGCGCAAGCTGATTGATGACCAGAAAGAGCGCTGGTTCTACGCCGGTATCGTGGTGATTGCCGCCAACGCCGGCGGCGCCTGGTCACCGATTGGCGACGTGACCACCACCATGCTGTGGATCGGTAATCAGATCACCGCCAGTGGCATCGTGGTCAAACTGATCATCCCGAGCATGATCTGCCTGCTGGTCCCGCTGATCATCATGAGCTTTGTGCTCAAGGGCGATATCACCCCACCGAAAATTAAGGAAAGCCGCGAAAGTCGCCGCGACCCCACCACGCCATTCGAGCGTAACCTGGTGTTCGTCCTAGGCCTCGGTGCGCTGATCTTCGTCCCGGTGTTCAAGACCGTCACCCACTTGCCACCGTATATGGGCATTCTGTTTGGCTTGGGCATCCTCTGGGTCACCACTGAAATCATTCACCGCAGCAAAAACAGCGAAGACAAAGACCCGTTGTCGGTAGTCGGCGTATTACGCCGCATCGACGTCACCAGCGTGCTGTTCTTCCTCGGCATTCTGCTGGCGGTCTCCAGCCTGTCGACGGCCGGCCACCTGATCGACGTCGCTACCTACCTGAAAGACAGCCTGGGCAATGTCTACACCATCGCCATGTCCATCGGCCTGCTCTCCGCCGTGGTGGATAACGTGCCGATGGTCGCGGGTGCGATGAAAATGTACCCGCTGGTCAGCCCCGAGACATTAGCGCTCGCCGGCAGCGAAACCCGGATCACTACGACGCGATATTCAACGAGATCGACGCGCTCGCTGCCGAGGGCGCGCAAGCGCTGATCCGGACGGACTACGAGCGCCTGGGTGAGCTTATGAACATCGACCAGGGACTCCTCAACGCGATCGGCGTATCGACGCCGGAGCTCGAGAGCATGGTTGGCATTGCGAGGGCTGCGGGCGCCGCCGGCGCGAAGCTGACCGGTGGCGGTGGCGGCGGTTCAATCGTCACGCTGTGCCCCGGCCGTG
>JAWWDH010000552.1:0-2247 GCA_033720015.1 Pseudomonas sp. | reverse complement strand
GGGTTGACTTGGTCGTAATAAAGCATGCCATCGGCATCAAAACGCCGATCGGCAAAACCCAGCGGGTAATCGTACGGATGGCTGGGTAAGCGCAGCGCACTGGGGCTGGGATCACGCTCATCACCTGAATCCAGGTCATCGAACAGGCAGTAGAAACCGACCAGCCCACGGACAATATTCGGCGCGGTGAAGTCGGTGGTGTGGTCATGGTAGAACAGCGTGCCCAAGGCTTCGCGGTAGTCACCAATGCCATTCTGCAGCTCGTCATAGCCGGCATAGATGTTCGAGTAGAGATGATCCTTGAAGCCTCCTGGCGCGGTCAGCGTGGGGCCAGCCTTGGTTGCGCTGAAATAGTCAGCAGGAAAACCGTCACTTTCCGAACCGCAGTGCAGGTTATGCAAGTGGGTGGAAATTTCCGGAGAGCCAAAGCCGACATGATTGGCCGGTAAGTCGTTGTATATCCGGCACAGAACCGGATGACCATAATGGGCAAACACCACTGGACTGAGGATGCTCAAATCCGGCTCTTTAGCCTGATAGGTCCACACTGGTTGCGCCGGGTAGGATGGGCTGAACACCCAGTTTTCACGCTGTGCGGCATGCAACTCATAGGGCTCGGCCCTGGCGGCGAACTCACTCCAACGCTGGTGCGACGGACGCCCGGCTTCACCGCCGGCGATGTTCGCGGGCCCGGTGGGTGGCGGATCTAAGAGGTTGGGTTCAAGCACACCAATAACATCAGGAAGAAACTCCTGCCAAGGCACGGTCGGCGGGCTGGCCGGCACTGCCGCAACCGCGGCCTCATCGTCATCGTCATCACTTTTCCTGGATTTTGCGGACGCCGGCAGTAACGGCGCAACCATCAACGCGGCACTGCCTTTGAGAAAATTACGCCGCGACGGCTGCTCCGCTGCATCGCTATCGATCACTGCATCGCTATCGATCGACGCCTCTGGCTGCTTCTCTGCGGGTGTCGCCAAGAATGGAGATTTCATAAACATCCTCCCCGGCTCCCTGCTCGCCGCCCGTCCGCGATCAACCACCTCGACAAATGACGGGTAACAAACGTACGCCGTATGCTAAGCACAACATCAATAACGAATGCTCGAGACAACCCTCACAGCTGGCCTCCAAGCGAGAACGTCACACATTAGTTTCAGCCGGTGGGGGGGGGGTCGTGCGACTGCAACAACGCACTGAGCAGAGAAAACAACAGGGATGCTCGGCGTCTCATCGAATCAGTAGACATCATATTCTCCCTAGCGATAACGCTTAATCCGAACTCAGAGCGCTCCCCTCGCTCTGAGCCCACCAGCTTTCAAGCTCTTACACTTGTAACTAAAGTACCAACTAGCGCAGCTGTCAATTAACCGCCAATAAACCTGATAGATGGAATTAATAAATCTAATACATTGATTTTTATAGATATAAATAAAATAAGCCGATACAACCCGGAACATAGCGACATCTGCCAATCCCGCCAACGCACTGAACCGCGTGCCAACCTGCCCCTGTCGCCGACAGGCTTTTAGCACAAGGCTTGCAGGCCGCCGCACGAACCCCGAAGCTAGGACCTTATTCAGTGATGTCATGGTGAGGATTAGCTTTGGATTGGCCAACCCTGCTCAACCGCGAACGACTCGGCAAACCAACGCACAGTGCCGATGAATTGGGCCGCACGCCCTTCCACAAAGACCATGACCGCATCATCTTCTCGGGTGCCTTCCGCCGCCTGGGGCGCAAGACCCAGGTGCATCCGGTGTCCAGCAATGACCACATCCACACACGCCTGACCCATTCCCTGGAAGTCAGCTGCGTAGGCCGCTCACTCGGCATGCGCGTCGGTGAAATGATCCGTGGCGCGCTGCCCGGCTGGTGCGAGCCCAGTGACCTGGGCATGGTTGTGCAATCGGCCTGCCTGGCCCACGACATCGGCAACCCACCCTTTGGTCACTCTGGTGAAGACGCCATTCGCCACTGGTTTCAGCAGGCCGCCGGGCGCGGCTGGCTGGACGACATGAGCGCAACCGAACGCGGTGACTTTCTCAGCTTCGAGGGTAACGCCCAGGGGTTTCGGGTACTCACCCAGTTGGAATACCACCAATTCGACGGCGGTACTCGGCTGACTTACGCGACGCTGGGCACCTACCTGAAATACCCCTGGACCGCACGCCACGCCGAAGCCTTGGGCTACAAAAAACACAAATTCGGCTGTTACCAAAGCGAGCTGCCACTGCTTGAGCAAAT
>JAWWDH010000551.1:0-2254 GCA_033720015.1 Pseudomonas sp. | reverse complement strand
GACGAAATAGCTGTGCACGAAGTAGAAACGCGCACCGTTTTCGATGCCATCCCAGAGCGGGTGTTCGCGGACCTGGTCGACACGGCTCCAGCCCATGTGCGGAATCTTCAGTGGCAGGCCGTTATCGCCGACCGCCTTGCCGGAAAAACGCCTCACATCGCCATCGAACAGCCCGAGCAGGTTCGTACCCTCGTTTTCCTGGCTGTGCTGCATGAGGACCTGCAATCCCATGCAGATGCCCAGAAAGGGCCTGGTGGCAGCCGCGTTACGCACGGCCTTCTCGACATGGTGGTCACTGATGGCCTTCATACAATCACGCGCTGCGCCCTGCCCCGGGAATACGACCCTGTCGGCCTCTTCGATCAGTGCAGGGTCGTCAGTCACGAGTACGCGCGCATCGGGAGCGACATGCTCCACGGCCTTGGAGACCGAGCGCAGATTCCCGAGGCTGTAGTCAACGACAGCGATGGTTTCCATGTGTCAGAGCGAACCCTTCGTGGAGGGCGTCACACCCGCCATGCGCGGGTCTTCGGCAAGCGCCATGCGCAATGCGCGACCGAACGCCTTGAAGACTGTTTCAGCAATGTGGTGCGCGTTGTGACCACGCAGGTTGTCGATATGCAGGGTGACCGCGGCATGGTTCACAAAGCCCTGGAAGAACTCGATAAAAAGATCCACGTCGAATGCACCGATGCGTGCACGCGGGAAATCGACATGAAACTCCAGGCCGGGACGGCCGGAGAAGTCGACCACGACGCGCGACAGGGCCTCGTCGAGCGGCACGTAGGCATGCCCGTAACGATAGATGCCTTTCTTGTCACCAACAGCCTTTGCGAATGCCTGGCCAAGCGTGATCCCGATATCCTCGACCGTGTGGTGATCGTCGATGTGGGTGTCGCCACTGGCCCTGATATCCAGATCGATCAGACCATGGCGCGCGACCTGGTCAAGCATGTGCTCCAGGAATGGCACGCCTGTATTGAAGGCCGACTTGCCGCTGCCGTCGAGATCGACCGAAACGGTGATCTGCGTCTCCAGCGTGTTGCGTTCTACCTGCGCTGTACGGGACATGATGGACAGTGGTTGATCAACAAGCCCGCTATTCTAGCCCAGAAATGGCGCAGGGGCATCCGCTCTTTGACATCTGGCCAGGTACCAAAAAAAGCCCCTGCAGAGCAGGGGCGAACATACCGAGGGTATTTGCTGTCACCGGCTGTAAAGTTGACGACGGCCGGGAAACAGCGCGGTAGAACTCTTATCTCATGCCAATCGGATCAGGGCTTGATATAGGTAAATCCCTGACCCTGCAGATGCGCCAGCTCCGCGACACCACTGGGGACGATGTCACCCTCGGCAATATCGAAGAGATCGTTTTCACGATCCAGCTTCTTGCCCTTCAGCGTATTGGCGCAGGCATTGAACTTGACGCCCTGGTTTTTCAGTCCAAGGATCTTGGTCTGCATGTCGTCATTGGCGTTGGCCTGGTTGAGCTTGGTGCGCGAGAGCGCATCAGGATAGGTCACCAGTGACAGGCCGTTACCGTGCATCACGACCCTGAGATCCAGGTTTTCCGCACCAACAGCGTTGATGTGGTTCTGGATATTGCGCAGGGCACCTGCCTGCTGCTTGGGGTTGTCATAATTGATGTGGTAGACAACTTTCTGCTTGCCATAAGCCTCTGCAACTGCTGCCGTAGTGAACAGCAGTGAAAGGGCTGCAACAACACTCATCAAGAGTTTCATTTTCACGTTCTCCTCCTACTTCTTCGTAGAGATATCATAGTTAAGGTGGCGGCTATTATTGTTATTCCGCCGGGTTGATCACCTGCCAGAAACCGGGCATATCTCCTCAATGTCAGGTCAGTCATCCTCGAGTCTCGAATGCAAACCCTCTATTTGAGGTACTTTCGGAAATCCGCAACAGCGGATCCCGTTTGGCAATAGATGCGCTGGCCTGTGGTTTTATTCCAAAGAAAAATGGTTTTGATTCCGATCGGCAGCGGTTATGCTTGGAAGCCCGAGGAGGAAGCATGAAAAAACTCATAATTTCAAGCAAACACAGGCAGTTGCGCAAGCGCATCTGCGAGCAGCGCACGGCCATGTACCGTGTCGCCCTCTCCTGGTGCAACGAACCTGCGCTCGCAGACGACCTCGTCCAGGAGACGACATTGACCGCGCTCCACAAGCTCGACCAGCTCAAGGATGATGCCCGGCTCGAGGCGTGGCTCTACCGGATTCTCAACAACTGCTGGCTG
>JAWWDH010000550.1:0-2255 GCA_033720015.1 Pseudomonas sp. | reverse complement strand
GTATTCCTCATCCAGCAGGTTCTTGCCCCAAAGCGCAACCTGCAGCTGGTTATCGCCGACCGGGATATTGATCAGCGTAAGGCGTCCGTTGAGAGTGCCGTAGCCGTCAATATCCGAAACCGCTTTCTGCTCGGGCTTCACATAGGGCGTATATTCGCTGTTATAGCTGTAATCGAGGCGCCCCATAAGGTCGCCGTAGTCGCTGCGCAGCATGGTGTACTCGACACTCAGGTTGACCGTGTGCTCGGGTGTATATTGTGTAAAGCGTTCATCTGACACATCGACAGTTTCACCCAGCACTGGATCGAACTCCAGGAACTCAGTGAACTCGGAGTCCAGATAACCGTAGTTCGCGCTCAGCATCAGATCGGCCGTCGGCATGTAGACAACCTCCAGCTCAACGCCCTGTTTAACCGATTTACCGGCGTTCTCGATGACCGATGCCACACCGCCATCGCGGGGTATGAATACCGAAAGCTGAATATCCGATTCGTCGTTGTAGAACATTGCGCCGTTCAACTGCAGCGTGTTGTCCAGCCAACGGCTCTTGAAGCCGATCTCGTAGGAATCAATCTCCTCTGGATCAAAGCCCACATTGAAGTTTTCAATGCTGCCTGCTTCACCGTTGAAACCACCTGCCTTCCAGCCCTTGGCATACTTGGCGTAAGCGTTGAACTCGTCAGTGAACTCGTAGCTGAAGATCAACGTGGGCGCCACATTGCTGTAATCATCAGTGTTTTCACCGGCAAAGGGCGGATTGTCGTTCGGGTGATCGATGTAGACCGTCTTTTCCTCCTCTGTCCAGCGAATGCCAGCCGTAATCGTCAGACGGTCATCCAGCAACGGCGGGCGCCAGTCGGCCTGACCGTAGACGGCAAACTGATCTGACTCGAGACCATAGGCGTTGCGTGACAACAGTGGGCCAAAGAAGGAGTTCAAAGGCTGCAGCGGGTTGTACACATCCGCGTCTTCTTCAAAGTAGTACAGCCCCATCACATAGTTCAGCCGCTCATGTGAGCCGGTGAGCTGCACTTCATGCGATTGCTGGGTGTACTCTTCTTCGATTGCCGAGTGGAACAGAGAGAATGGCGTGCCGTCGTTATCCAGACTCTGGGCAAAACTCAGATCCCGGTGGTTGTAGACATACTTGATCGACGCATCACCCAGAACCCCGGCATTGCCCAGGTCATAATCCAGGGTCAGGGTGTTGCTGGTGGAATCGAACTCCTCATAGACATCGGCGTCGATACTGTTCGCCTCGAGATTATCCGTCTCGCTGGTTAGAAACTGGGCAAGGTCTCCCGGCAGGGGAAAGCCAAAGGTCAGGCTGGTCGGATCGAAACTCGTGAACTGGGGTTTGCCTGGTGTATTTTCGACATCGACCTCATCCAGCGAATATCTAACCGAAAAGCGGTCGCTGACATCCCAGAGAAGGTCCAGGCGGGCAACCGTACTGGAGGCAGCATTCTGCTCATCTTCAGCACCCGGGGGATTGGCCGGAATCGGCTGGCCGGTGAAAGGGTGTGTGATCGTGGTCCCTGGTGCGGCCGGTACATTGTCGTAGAAGCCATCGCGGTCATCCCAGGCAAGACTCACACGGCTTTTCAGGTTCCCCGCGCCACCGAGATCAAGCTGAGGCAGGTTCAGGCTGCCATCCAATTCGGTATAACCGAAATTGCCCACGCCCGCACGCAACCGGCCTCCGAGTTCTCCGGTAGGTTTCTGCGTGACCACGTTGACCGCCCCGCCTGAGGTGTTGCGGCCAAACAGCGTGCCCTGGGGGCCGCGCAGTATCTCAATACGCTCCACTTCCGCGAGCCGGAAGACGTTGCCGGAAAACTTGCCCACGTAGGCCCCGTCCAGATAAATGCCCACGGTAGGCTCCCAGTAAATGCCGGGGTTGGACGTCACGGAGCCGCGAATGGCCACCGTTGCCTTGGCCGTGTTCGACGGCAGCGGCGCGACCTTGACGTTGGGCGCGATCGTTGCGAGGTCAACCAGGTCACGGATGCCGCGCTGTTCAAGCTCGTATTGGCCGAACGCGGTGATTGCGATAGGCGCGTCCTGCAGTGACTGCTCGCGTTTCTGGGCGGTGACGACGACCTCTTCGAGCCCCTGTGCCTGCGCCTGGGTAGTTGCGAGCACTGCCGCGGCAATGAGTAATTTCGGAAAGTGTTGCAGGACAGGTTTGGATGCAACCTTGTTCATACTCTTGAATCCCCTTTTCTAGTTATCGGTTGATACATCAACGCATC
>JAWWDH010000549.1:0-2256 GCA_033720015.1 Pseudomonas sp. | reverse complement strand
CCAGGATAGCAACATGCGTCCGGTTGAAGCCCGGAATCTCGAGCGCTGCGACGCTTTCCCAGCCGGCGCGACCAAGCCATGGCAACGCCCAGAGTTTCCCTGTGGCGACATCGAGAGCGAACTCGGTACCGCCGTAAGACTCTTCTCCAGTAAGGAAGATGTCATCCACGAAACCGGCCTGGCCCTTGACGAAGGAACCGGCAGAGCAGAGACGATTCAGACCATCGGCATCGAGGTCGCCGGGCTCGTCGACCATTTCGCCGGCGCGGTTGTAGATCGTATCGTATGCAGGGCTCATGCCGATCAGGTCACGCGTCTGCTTGTTGAAGACGAGCTTCGAGACACGGGCACCGGTCAGCTCCGTACCATTGGCCAGTGTGTAGGGGTACCCCTGGCCGGCTCTGAGTTCATGGTTGGAGAAGATTTCCACGATCCCATCGCGCTCGAAAGCCCCCATGCCATCGGGAATTCCGGGGGGCGTATAACCAGTGATGGTTTCACCAATGGTGAATACGGGGTCAGTGCTCCAGCCATTCAGGCCGGTTGTCTGGGCGGGTTCGGGGGTATCAGCAGAGGCGCTGTTGAGCCCGGCAAGGGCGATCGCTACAGCAAGGGCGGTTTTTTTCATCATCATGTCCTGATAGTTTTCCGGGGTTGAATGAGAGTGCGAGTTTCAATCCGGAAAATGTCTGCTTCATGACGATTCGGTGAATCATTTTTTACCATCAGGCCTGATCAGAAACTGCGAGCGAATAGATCAGGTTTTAACCGGGCACGGTCGGAGATTGGCCAAATTGCGTTTCCATGCAGTCGAAGTTGATACCACTCACCAGACCCGGAGCCAGACAACGATGATACCGCCGAGCGCACTGGCCAGCATAGGCAGTCCGACCCGCAGCCCGATCCTGCGACCACCGATAAAGGCAGCAATACCGCCCTTGAAAATACTGTTGGCTGCGGCTGCAATCACTATGCCTGCCACAGCAACGCGCAGTACCACATCGTCCTGGCTCATGCGTGCCAGCGAGAGCGTGATGGCATCGACATCTGCGATACCCGAGACAGCGGCGAGTGCCAGTACGCCAGCCTCCCCGAACCAGTTCTGCAGGGCTTTTCCGAGCAGCATCACCACGGCGAGCAGTGCCCCGAAAGACAATGCCGTTTTCAGTTCCAGCGGGTTCTTCAGCGGGGAGAGACTGGCAGACTGTTGAGTCGACTCTGCTCTCCAATAAATGAACGCGGGCACATAGGTGAACAGTGCCATCACTGCAGCAGGCGCCAGCAACATCCCGAACAACGCCGGATTGATCAGGCTTGCAACCAGCAACATGCGCGGGAACATGGTCCCGCAGGCTAGCAGTATCCCCATGGCCAGCATCGGCGCAAGATCGCTGTTGCGACGGGAAAGACGCGAAAAATGGAGAGTGACGGCCGTGGAAGAGGCCAGCCCGCCAAATATCCCGGTAAAGATAGCCCCCCGACGCGTCCCGGCGATCTTGATTGCGAAATACCCGGCAAAGGAAATTGCTGCAATCAACACAACCATCCACCAGATGGTGTAAGGATTCAGGGCCTGCAACGGACCATATCCCTGGTTGGGAAGAATGGGCAGCAGCACAACCGAGATGAGCAGCAACTTGATGCCGGCGCGCAGTTCCTCGGGCTCCAGGGAGCCCACCCAACGATGCAACAACGGTTTGTAGGCAAGCAGCAGGGTCGTCACAACAGCCGATGCTGCGGCAATGGCGACTTCCCCGACAGCGGCCAGTGCACCGAAGACAAAAGTCAGGAGGCCGGCAATCAGGCTTGTAATGCTTGCATCCTCGCTTTCCCGACGCAGGTTCACGGCATAGACGGTTGTCAATATCCCTGCGAAACCGACGAATGCCAGCCCCATCAACAAGGCGCCGAATTGTTCAGCAAGCAGCGCCAGGGCACCACCGAGAAATCCGATCAGGCCGTAGGTGCGGACACCGGCGATACGCTCCCCCTCTTTTGCCTTGCGTTCCTTCCATCCACGTTCAACACCGATCAGCAAGCCGATCACAAGTGCCACGCTCAGGTGGTAGAAGACCTCCTGAATCTCGCTCATAGTCCGATCACACAGGGGTGTTGAATGCTCATCATTACAATATGCATGAGATGAAGGGTACCGTTAGCTTTCAAACTTTTCTAACGCCAAAACCATTTCCTGACAGGTGATACTGCCTCTGCTTCAACCAAAGCGCATTTTTCGCAAACGCAGCCGCAGCTGCT
>JAWWDH010000548.1:0-2273 GCA_033720015.1 Pseudomonas sp. | reverse complement strand
GTGAAAATCCCAGGGGTCGGCAAAAAAACCGCGGAGCGTTTGTTGGTTGAGTTGAAGGACCGCTTCAAGGCTTGGGAGACCGTTCCCGGCATGTCGAACTTGGTGGTGGAACCTCGCGCCGGCAGCGCAGTCTCAAGCGCGGAGAATGATGCCGTCAGCGCACTTATTTCGCTCGGCTACAAACCCCAGGAAGCCAGTCGCGCCGTCTCAGCGATTAAGGAAGAAGGTTTGAGCAGTGAAGATATGATTCGTCGAGCCCTTAAGGGAATGGTCTAGTGCTAGAAGCTGATCGTCTGATTACCGCCACCTCCCGCGACCGTGACGAGCAAGTCGATCGCGCCATTCGCCCGCTGAAACTGGCTGAATACATTGGCCAGCCCAGCGTGCGTGAGCAGATGGAGCTGTTTATTCAGGCTGCCCGCGGGCGCAGTGAGGCGCTTGATCACACGCTGATATTTGGCCCGCCCGGTTTGGGTAAAACCACCCTGGCCAACATCATCGCCCAGGAAATGAATGTCTCGATCAAGAGTACTTCCGGCCCAGTACTCGAGCGGCCGGGTGATCTGGCGGCGTTGCTGACCAATCTTGAGCCGGGCGATGTGCTGTTTATCGATGAGATTCACCGCCTGTCGCCGATTGTCGAGGAGGTTCTGTACCCGGCAATGGAGGACTTCCAGCTCGACATCATGATCGGCGAAGGCCCTGCTGCACGTTCGATCAAACTCGATTTGCCACCTTTTACCCTGGTCGGCGCCACGACTCGCGCCGGCATGCTGACTAATCCGCTGCGTGACCGTTTTGGCATCGTCCAGCGTTTGGAGTTCTACAACACCGAAGACCTGACCACCATCGTCATGCGTTCGGCGGGAATTCTTGGCTTGTCGACTGAGCCGCAGGGCGCGTTCGAGATCGCGCGTCGGGCGCGTGGGACGCCGCGTATTGCCAACCGTTTGTTGCGCCGGGTGCGTGACTTTGCCGAAGTGCGCGGGCAGGGCGACATCACCCGTGAAATTGCCGACCTGGCGCTGAACTTGCTGGATGTCGATGAGCGTGGCTTAGACCACCAGGATCGTCGTCTGCTGTTGACCATGATCGAGAAGTTTGACGGTGGTCCGGTGGGTGTCGACAACCTCGCCGCCGCCATCAGTGAGGAGCGGCACACCATTGAGGATGTGCTGGAACCTTATCTGATTCAGCAGGGCTATATCATGCGCACGCCACGTGGGCGTGTGGTAACCCGGCATGCGTACCTGCATTTTGGCCTGAATGTGCCAAAGCGCATGGGCGAACTAGTGGTAATGGAGCAGGTTGGTGGCGCCACCGAGTAAGAAAAAATACTTGCTGTACCCAATTGGCAAGACCGAGAGCTAGGACTAGAGTATGCGCGCGCAAAACGGAGTTCAGCCGTTCGCCTTTCGTTGTCGGGTTTATTTCGAAGACACCGATGCGGGCGGCATCGTCTACTACGTCAATTACCTCAAATTTATGGAACGGGCTCGTACCGAGCGCCTGCGTGATCTGGGCTTTCTCCAGTCGACGTTGGCCGAGGAGGGCCTGTTGTTTGTTGTGCACACGGCTGAAGCGCGCTATCACGCGCCAGCCAAGCTCGATGATGAGCTGGTGGTAAGCGCTGAAGTAATCGAATTAAACCGTGCCAGCCTGCGTTTTCGTCAGCAAGTCAGGCGGGCAGCGGATGATGTGTTGCTCTGTGAAGGGCAATTTATGGTGGCCTGTGTGCGCGCCGACAATTTAAAACCCCGGGCTATTCCCCCAACTCTGCATGCGGCCTTTGCCGGGCAGGGTGGCGCGGGTACATCTAGAGCAGGAGAGTAAGCGTGGAAGCCAACGCCGTTGACCATATGTCGATGTGGAGTCTGATCAGCAACGCCAGCCTGGTGGTGCAACTGGTAATGCTGACGCTGGTGGCCGCATCGGTCACTTCGTGGGTCATGATTTTCCAGCGCACAGCATTGCTGCGTGCGGCCAAGCGTGCCCTGGATAACTTCGAGGAGCGCTTCTGGTCGGGTATCGATCTGTCCAAGCTCTACCGTCAGGCAGGCAGCAACCCTGACCCGGACTCCGGGCTGGAGCAGATTTTCCGCGCTGGCTTCAAGGATTTTTCGCGCCTGCGTCAACAGCCCGGTGTTGACCCGGATGCGGTGATGGATGCCGTAGCGCGGGCCATGCGCGTGGCTATCTCGCGTGAAGAAGAAAAACTCGAGCAGAGCCTGCCGTTCCTCGCCACTGTGGGTTCAACCAGTCCATATATCGGC
>JAWWDH010000547.1:0-2283 GCA_033720015.1 Pseudomonas sp. | reverse complement strand
TAGCGCTGGCGGCTGATGCCCCAGTCACGCAGGCGGAACTGGGTCTTGCGCGCGCCGTGGGCGCTGGCTTCCAGGTCGGCGACGATGGCGTCGAACGCCGCAGTGAAATCGAGGTTGTCGTACTGGCCAGAGTTGACGGTGGTCAGCCCGGCCTTATCGCCATACCAGTCTTGCCACTGGCTGGCATCGTAATCCTTGCCTTCGCCGGTATACACCTGAGTAATCGGCAGGCTGTACTTGTTGGCGAACTCGAAATCGCGCTCATCGTGCGCCGGTACGGCCATGACCGCGCCTTCGCCATAGCCCCACAGCACGTAGTTGGCGACGAATACCGGCAGCTTGTCGCCGCTCAGTGGGTGGATGACGAACTGGCCGGTGGCCACGCCCTTCTTTTCCATGGTGGCCATGTCGGCCTCGGCCACGGAGCCACCTTTGCATTCGGCGATAAACGCGGCGATGGCCGGGTTGCTCTCGGCCGCGCGCTGGGCCAGCGGATGCTCGGCGGCCACGGCGACGTAAGTCGCGCCCATCAGGGTGTCGGGGCGGGTGGTGTAGACCTTCAGTTGGCCGTCGATGCCGACGCTGCTGAGGTCGTAATCAAACACCACGTCGGCACCAAAGCTCTTGCCGATCCAGTTGCGCTGCATGGTCTTGACCTGTTCCGGCCAGCCGTCCAGCTCATCGAGGCTGCTCAAGAGTTCATCCGCGTAAGCGGTGATCTTGAAGTAGTACATGGGGATTTCGCGCTTCTCGATCAGCGCGCCGGAACGCCAGCCGCGGCCGTCGATCACTTGTTCGTTAGCCAGAACGGTCTGGTCCACCGGGTCCCAGTTGACGCTGCCGTTCTTGCGGTAAATCACGCCTTTTTCGAACAGCCGAGTGAACAGCCACTGCTCCCAGCGGTAGTAGTCCGGCTTGCAGGTGGTGATTTCGCGAGTCCAGTCCACCGCCAGGCCCAGGCTCTTGAGCTGGGTCTTCATGTACTCGATGTTTTCGTAGGTCCACTTGGCTGGCGCGACTTTATTCTTCATCGCGGCGTTTTCCGCCGGCATACCAAAGGCGTCCCAGCCCATCGGCTGCAGCACGTTCTTGCCCTGCATGCGCTGATAGCGGGCGATAACATCGCCGATGGTGTAGTTGCGCACATGGCCCATGTGCAGCTTGCCGCTCGGATAGGGGAACATCGACAGGCAGTAGAAGGTCTCTTTGCCTGGTTGTTCACTGACTACAAAGGAGTTCTGCGCATCCCAATGGGATTGCGCGGCGGCTTCGATTTCACGGGGCGAGTACTGTTCTTGCATGGCTACCGGCGCTTGGAATGAGGGCTTGCGGGAAACGCCGTAGCATACATGACCCCCGCTTGCTCAGGGAAACCCTGATTAATCAGCAGGCTGTCGGCGCTCGTCGAGCTTTCGCCGTTTGTCGCCAGGGGCTGCTGGTTAAAGGCTGGCCGCTAAGCTTGAAATATGGGGCGTAAAGATGTTCGCGTGAGGTGATGGATGGCAGAGTTAAAGTGCAGCGCTCCTGTTGGGGGGCTCTACGAGCGGCTGTTACAGCGCCTCGCTACGGCATTGGATGAGGCGGACAGTTTGAGCGTGCTGTCTGCACAACCGCCGCTTGAATTAGAGCTGCGCGGCTTGACGGAGGCGGAAGTGGAGTTGATTCGCGCCTACCTGGAACATGACTTGGACTGGCTGCGTGGCTGGCATGCGGCGGCTCAGGAAATGGCGCAGATCGAGCGGTTTCAGCGCGCGCGCCAGGGCGGGCGCAGTGGACGCAAGGCAGCTGTGGTGCTGCCGAGAAAGGTCAAGCCGTTGCTCAAGCACCGTTTGCAACTGTGTTGCGCATTGTGTGGCAAGTTGGCTGACTGGCAATCAGGCAATGCTGTGCAGGTGTGCAAGGCGTGTGGCTCGCAGTTGTTTCGGGCGAGCAATCATCGTTAGGCTGCGCGCACCCGTGGAGGTGCTCGATGCCGACTCGCTACATCCTCAAACAGTTTTTTCTTCCGCCTGGCCTTTTTCTGCTTTTGCTGTTGGCCGCTTGGTGGCTGCGTTGCCGCTGCCCACGATTGGCGGCCGCCTGCCTGATTGCCGGGCTGGGCGGGATGTGGCTGTTCAGCCTGCCGGTGGTGGTCGAGCAGTCGGCGCGGCTGTTGGAAAGCGAGGCGGCATTGGCCGAGACGCAGTGGTCCGGCCTGCCTCTGCATGCCGAGGTGATTGTCGTGTTGGGCGGTGGGCGCGATCTTGCAGGCCCTGGTTGGGGCGCGGACCAACCCAGCCTGTT
>JAWWDH010000546.1:0-2285 GCA_033720015.1 Pseudomonas sp. | reverse complement strand
GGCAGGCGATTCGGCGTGCGAACGTCCATCGGATTTTCCTGAAAGCTGAACTCGGGCGCCGGCACCTTAAATCAATAACTTGGCATAGTTTGTGCCGACGAAATGCGCGCAGAGTATAGGGGCGCTTCCCCACCCATTCAACAGTCGGGTAGTGATTTCCGACTAGTCGCTACACGTGCAATTGTTTCAACGAATGTGAGCAAGCACACCTTGTAGCTCATCCAGCGAGCTGTAGCTGATCACCAACTGACCCTTGCCTTTCTGCCCATGCTTAATCTGCACCGGCGAGCCTAGGCGCTCGGCCAGGCGCTGTTCCAGGCGGATGATGTCCGGGTCAGCTTTGACCTCGGCCACTGGCTTGTCTTTGCTGTTCAGCCACTGGCGCACCAGTGCTTCGGTTTGGCGCACGGTGAGGCCGCGTGCGACAACATGTCGCGCACCTTCGGTCTGCTGTTCGGCCGGTAATCCGAGCAAGGCACGGGCATGGCCCATTTCCAGATCACCATGCGACAGCAGAATCTTGATCTCTTCCGGCAGGGCGATCAGGCGCAACAGATTGCTGATGGTTACCCGCGATTTACCCACTGCATCGGCGACTTGCTGCTGAGTCAGCTGGAACTCTTGCTGCAAACGCTGCAAGGCCATGGCTTCTTCGATCGGGTTGAGGTCTTCGCGCTGGATGTTCTCGATCAGCGCCATGGCAATGGCCGCTTCGTCCGGCAGCTCACGGACCATGGCTGGAATTTTGTCCAGGCCGGCTTGCTGGCTAGCGCGCCAACGGCGTTCACCAGCGACTATCTCGAAGCGCCCTTCGGCAATTGGCCTCACGACGATAGGCTGCATCACGCCATGGGATTTGATCGACTGCGCCAGTTCTTCCAGGGCCGTCGGATCCATGTCGCGTCGTGGCTGGTATTTGCCGCGCTGAATCAAGTCCAGCGGCACGTATTGCAGCTCACGGCTGTCGACCTGCGCCGCTTCTTCCTTCAAAGCGCTGACGCTGGAACCGCCCAGCAGGGCATCCAGACCGCGTCCCAGTCCTCGTTTTTTCACAGCCATGGGTATTTCCTTATGCGGTTGCGCTGCGAGCGTTAGCACGCTGGCGGCGGACCAATTCGCCGGCCAGCGCCAAATAGGCAATGGCCCCGCGGGAACTTTTGTCATACACCAGCGCCGGCATGCCAAAGCTCGGGGCTTCGGCCAAACGCACGTTACGCGGGATAACGGTTTGGTACAGCGTCTCGGGGAAGTGCTGCTTGAGCTGCGCCGAGACGTCGTTGGTCAGGCTGATGCGCGGGTCGTACATGGTACGCAACAACCCTTCGATTTTCAGGCTTGGGTTCAACAACTCGGCAATCCGCTGGATGCTGTTGACTAGGTCACTCAAGCCTTCAAGCGCGTAGTACTCACACTGCATCGGGATGATCACGCCATCGGCGGCCACCAGGGCGTTGATGGTGAGCATCGAGAGCGCCGGTGGGCAATCGATGAGGATGTAATCGTAATTCTCGCGGATCGGGGCCAGCGCATAACGCAGCCGGCTTTCCTTCATTTTCATTTCCAGCAAGCCGACTTCGGCAGCCGTGAGGTCGCGGTTGGCCGGCAACAACTGATAACCGCCATGCTCGGAGAACTGCATGGCATCGACCAAGTTGCACTCGCCGATCAACACGTCGTAAATCGAATGCTCCAGCGCATGCTTATCCACACCACTGCCCATGGTGGCGTTGCCTTGTGGGTCGAGATCAATCAGCAATACACGGCGTTTGGTTGCCACCAGCGAAGCCGCCAGGTTGATGCAGGTGGTGGTTTTACCCACACCGCCTTTCTGGTTAGCGATTGCGAATACCTTAGCCATGCTGCCGTTCCCCCTAAACCGAGCGGCGCAGTATCAGCAGATGGCGCTGACCTTGGCAACCGGGAACCTTGAGTACATGGGTGGCGGTGAGACGAAAGTCCGCAGGCAGTGCCTGCAGCTCGTCATCCGGGTGCACGCCTTTCATCGCCAGCCACTGGGTATGGTTATCACCGAGATGACGGGTCCAGTTGCTGAAGTCTTCCAGTGAGCTGAACGCTCGCGAGCAAATGCCACTGAACGGCTGCTCAGGGGTAAACGCTTCAACCCGGCTGTGGATAACTTGCAGGTTGGTCAGTTTCAGCTCCAGCTTCACCTGGGTCAGGAAGCGGGTTTTTTTGCCGTTTGAATCAAGCAGAGTGAACTGCCGCTCGGGAAACAGGATGGCCAGCGGAATACCCGGCATGCCACCACCGCTGCCGACGTCCAG
>JAWWDH010000545.1:0-2289 GCA_033720015.1 Pseudomonas sp. | reverse complement strand
GGTCTGCGTGTCGCCTTGCTTTGGCGCAGGCAGATGATCAGCTCCTTGCGCAGCTCGCCGACCGGCAGGGCATAGATCGCGTTATAGATCGTCTCGCGACAGACGTAGGCATCTCTGAGGCTGGGAATGTTCATACTGCGCAGCTTGCCGGCAATCTGCTCGGGAGACAAACACTCACGCAGCATATGGGCCACCAACTCGAAGCGCTCGCTACCCGGCAACAGCTTTCGCATTGGTCGACAAACCTGGCGGCGGGCCTGCATCTGCTGCTGGGCCACACGGGCCGAGTAGCCGCCGTAGGCATCTCGATTGCGGCGCAGCTCCCGGCTGATGGTCGAAGGGGATCGACTGATCAAGCAGGCAATCCTACGCAGGCTGAAGCCTTGGGCATGACCGATTTGAATCGTGGCGCGCTCTTCAACGCTGAGTTCGGAATAAGACATAGGGGCAGCACCGTACCGGAAAGGTCAGGTGTTGCACTCAGTTTTTGCCGCCGCCGTGCCTATTTATGGGCTAAACGACAGCAGGTTTACTGGTTTGGTGACCGCCATATTGCGCAGCAATGTGATGGAAGCTGCACTGCTTGGCTGGCCACTGCTGCCTACTAACGAAGACGAATGGGTACAGCTCAGAAGGTTACTGGGTAACTCACTCACCACCACACCCGTTAACTACATGCTGGAAAACGTCCGCACCGGCATACGCATCTTTGATCGACGTAACAGTTACTGGTCTAGCGCAGAACAAGAGCGGGCAGCAACGGCATTTCAAGCCACCAAAGTATTCAGGGAAGCTGGCACTGAAGACTGGCAATTACACAGCTATGTCTCACACGATGAGTTGCAAAGCGCCCTCGCCGACGCCAACCAAACCGCCTTGTGGCAATTTTTTGCGGTTGCCTCTGTGCTCACGATCGCTTGGCTACTTATTGCACTGGCTCTGCGCACCCAACTAAAAGCTCAGCGCTCAATGGAGAAACTGGCCAACACAGACGTATTAACCAGGCTGCCAAACCGGCGCTTCTTAATGGAGCGTCTACAACACACCATTGCCCTTAGCGTACGCACTAAGCAAGCAGGGGCATTAATCTTTATTGATCTGGATAACTTCAAAGCCCTCAACGACACCCGCGGTCATGAAATGGGCGACATGCTGTTGCAGGAAGTCGCCCGGCGGCTGAGCGCTACGGTACGTGATATCGACACTGTGGCTCGACTAGGCGGCGATGAGTTTGTCGTACTCGTCCAGCACCTAAACAATGACAACACTGACCCACTGCAGTCCGTCACGGTTATTGTCGAAAAAATCCAACGTTGTTTGAGTCAGCCGTATGTACTTGAAGGTTACATGCATACCTGTTTTTCAAGCATGGGTATTGCGCTATTCAGCGGCGAGCGACAAAGCGCCTCAGAGTTAATGACCCACGCTGATTTGGCGATGTATCAGGCCAAAGCTAATGGGCGAAATTGCTTCTGTTTTTTTGAATCCCCCATGTTGTTACAGGCACAAGAGCGGGCCAACCTGGAATCTGAATTACGCAGCGCCGTACAACTCGATGAGTTTGTTTTGTATTTCCAGGCCCAGGTAGATCAAACCAACTGCATCCGTGGCGCCGAGGCACTGGTGCGCTGGCAGTCGCCGCAACGCGGCCTAATCGGCCCGCAAGATTTCATTGCACTGTGCGAGGACTCCGGCCTCATCATCCCGCTGGGCAATAAAGTTATAGAACTTGCCTGCCTGCAAATCGCCGAGTGGGCGCGAGTGCCGGCATTGCAGGCGCTTACTGTCGCAGTGAACATCAGCGCCCGACAAATACTGCACCCTGACTTTGTCGAGCAGGTGCTCTCCGCACTAAAACAAACTAAAGCCAATCCCGCCCGGCTCAAACTGGAGTTAACGGAAAGTTTGTTTGTTTATGACATGACCAACATCATCAGCAAGATGTCCATCTTAAGCACCGTCGGCATTTTATTTTCGCTGGACGACTTCGGCACGGGTTACTCGTCCCTGTCGTATCTGAAAAAACTGCCGTTTCACCAATTAAAAATTGATCGGTCCTTTATTTCCGACATTAACGATATTAGCGACAAGCACGATGATTCCTCTCTAGTGCGCACGATCATTACCTTAGGTCACGCATTAAACTTAGAGGTGATCGCTGAGGGCGTAGAGACCCAACAACAACGCGAGTTTTTACTTAAGAATGGCTGCCAGCTCTACCAAGGCTATCTATTCAGTAAACCGATTCCTGCCAACGCTTTTGTCGCCCTTATAAAGGATCGCAATGAT
>JAWWDH010000544.1:0-2303 GCA_033720015.1 Pseudomonas sp. | reverse complement strand
CTACCTCCGACCTGATCAGTCGTCGACTGGGTAATGAGGGTTACACCTTCGCCAGCGTCAACGGTATTCCCGAGATCAACGAAGAAGACAAGACGGTTGCCGTGACCTTCTATGTCGACCCGGGCAAGCGTGCCTACGTCAATCGCATCAACTTCCGTGGCAATACCAAGACCGAAGATCAGGTGCTGCGTCGCGAAATGCGGCAAATGGAGGGTGGCTGGGCGTCAACCTATCTGATTGATCAGTCCAAGACCCGCCTTGAGCGCCTGGGTTTCTTCAAGGAAGTGAATGTCGAGACGGTTCCGGTACCCGGCACCGACGATCTGATTGACGTCAATTACAGCGTCGAAGAGCAGCCGTCCGGCTCGGTAACCGCCAGCCTCGGTTTTTCCCAGAGCTCCGGTATCATCCTCGGTGGCTCGATCAGCCAGAACAACTTCTTCGGTACCGGTAACCGGGTAAGTGTCGGGGCAAACCGCTCCGATTATCAGACCTCGTTGTCCTTCGGCTTTCTGGATCCGTACTTCACCGTTGACGGCATGAGCCTGGGCTACAACGCATTCTACCGGACTACCGACTACGATGAGCTGGACGTCGATGTCACCAGCTACGCCGTCGACTCCTTCGGTGGCGGCTTCAACTTCGGTTATCCGGTCAGTGACACCTCGCGCATCTCCTTCGGGATGAGTGCCCAGCAGGACACCATCAAGAGCGGTATCTATACCGTGCAGGAGATTCTGAATTTCCTGGATACCGAAGGGGACAGCTTTACCAACCTGTTCTTCGACGCCTCCTGGTCGCAGAGCACGCTCAATCGCGGCGTATTCCCGGATCGTGGCCACTCGCAGAGCCTGAGCTGGCATGTGACCGTGCCGGGCAGTGATCTGCAGTTCTACACCATGGATTATCGCGGTCAGCGCTTCTTCCCGATGACCGAAGACCTGACCCTGCGTCTGCACACCGATCTGGGCTTTGGTCGCGGCTTTGGCGGTACCGACCGCATGCCGTTCTACGAGCATTACTACGCCGGCGGTATCGGCTCTGTGCGCGGCTTCGAGGACAGCACCCTGGGTCCGAAGAGTACCCCGAATGTCAACGACCCTGATCAGGACTCGCTGCCCTTTGGCGGTAACATCAAGATCACCGGCGGTGCGGAAGTTATCTTCCCGGCCCCCTTCGTCAAAGACCAGCGTTCGTTGCGCACGGCCCTGTTTTTCGACGTAGGTAACATATACGATACCCAGTGCACGCAGACCAAGACGGTTGAGGGCGACAAGAATCCCGGTTGTGGCGATGTTGACCTCGGTGAGCTGCGTTACAGTGTCGGTGTCGGCCTGTCCTGGCTGACCGCACTGGGCCCCTTGGGCTTCAGTCTGGCCATGCCGCTGAATGCTGATTCGGCCGACGACGCCCAGGTGTTCCAGTTCACTCTCGGCCAGACGTTCTGACGTCAGACCAATAACAACGTGGTATCGAAATCAGGAGTTTTAGAGTGGGTAAGTTTACGCGTGTAGCGGTGATGTCCCTGCTGGCTCTGGCCAGTTTCCAGGCCTCTGCCGAGATGAAGATTGCCGTGCTGGATTATCAGATGGCGCTGCTGGAGTCGGATGCAGCGAAGAAATACTCGGTTGACGCCGAAAAGCAGTTCGGTGCGCAGCTGCAACGCGTAAAGAATCTGGAAGCTGAAGCCAAGCGTTTGCAGGAGCGCCTGCAGCGTGATGGCGGTCAGATGGAGCAGTCCGAGCTCGAAAAGCTGGAGCTTGAACTGCGTCAGAAGGTACGTGAGTTCCAGCTGCAGTCGCGTGAGCTGAATGAGGCCAAGGCCCAGTCCGATCGTCAGATGCTGGAAACCCTGCGTCCGCGCCTGGATGCTGCCGTTGAAGGCGTACTGTCCGCAGGTGGTTACGACCTGGTACTCGATCGCGGTGGCGTGATCGAAGTGAAGCCGCAGTTCGATATCACCCGTCAGGTGATTGAGCGCCTGAATAGCACCCGCTGATGTCCGAAATCCTGTCCTTGTCCCTTGCGCGCCTGGCTGAAGAGCTCGGCGCGCAGCTTATTGGGGACCCGCAAACGGAAATCCTCGGCCTGGCGACCCTGCAGGATGCCGGCCCCGGCCAACTCGCTTTTCTGGCCAACGCCCAGTATCGCAAGTACCTGGCTGATACCCGTGCCAGTGCGGTCCTGCTGACCGAGCGCGATGCCGAGGGGTTTGCCGGCAATGCGCTGGTGGTGGCCGACCCTTATCTGACCTACGCTCGCCTGTCTCACCGCTTTGACCGCAAGCCCATAGCAGCTGCAGT
>JAWWDH010000543.1:0-2315 GCA_033720015.1 Pseudomonas sp. | reverse complement strand
AGCTTAACTTCACCGACCTTCTGCCCAGTTACACGCTCAATCACTTGCAGCATGCGGCGCTCACGCGGGGTGACCAGCAGCAGCGCACGACCGGTACGGCCAGCACGGCCGGTACGGCCAATACGGTGCACATAGGACTCTGGGTCATACGGCATGTCCACGTTCATCACGTGGGTGATACGCGGCACGTCGAGGCCACGAGCAGCAACGTCGGTGGCGATGACGATGTCCAGACGGCCATCTTTCAGCGAGTCGATCACGCGCTCACGCTGGTTCTGTGCGATGTCGCCGTTCAGGGCAGCAGCCTTGTAGCCCTTGGCTTCCAGCGCGGCGGCCAGATCCAGGGTGGCTTGCTTGGTGCGTACGAAACCGATCAGCGCGTCGAATTCTTCGACTTCCAGCAGACGCAGTACAGCAGCGTGCTTCTGGTCGGCGTGAACCATCAAATGCACCTGCTCAATCGCAGTTACGGTCTGGGTTTTAGTTTCGATCTTGACGTGCTTGGGGTCACGCAGGTGCTTTTCGGCGATGGCACGGATCGAATGCGGCAGCGTGGCGGAGAACAGCACGCTCTGGCGGCTTTCCGGCATGGCCTTGAAGATTACTTCGAGGTCATCCATAAAGCCCAGCTTAAGCATCTCGTCAGCTTCGTCGAGAACCAGGTGCTGAATGGTCGACAGGACTTTTTCGTCACGACGCAGGTGGTCAACCAGACGACCCGGAGTAGCCACAACAATCTGTGCGCCATTACGGATAGCTTTCAGCTGCGGGCCCATCGGTGCACCGCCGTAAACGGCGATGACGTTAACGCCCGGCATTTGCTTGGCATAGGTTTCAAACGCAGTGGCAACCTGCAACGCCAGCTCACGGGTCGGGGCGAGGATCAGCGCTTGTGGCTGACGCTTGGCCGGGTCGATACGGCTGAGGATTGGCAGGGCGAAGGCAGCGGTTTTACCGGTACCTGTCTGCGCCTGGCCGATCATGTCGTGGCCGGCGAGAATTACTGGAATCGCTTGAATCTGAATAGCCGAAGGCTCTTCATAGCCAGTAGCAATTACAGCAGCGAGAACGTTGGGATGGAGATCGAGAGCGGCGAAGCCGCCGGTTTCCTGGGTCATGGGTCTGCCTCAAGTGCATCCGCAAAGACCCATATTCCAAAGCTACGCATGCCGTGTAAGACTCGAAAGTCACCCTGGCAGCCATGTCGGCGGGGATTTGCGAAAACGTGTGATAAATGAATCGTCAAGGATAGTCCGCATAACGGACTAACTGCCAAAGTTAACCTTCGGGCGAGCTGTACTACCTGAACGTGGCCAAGAATTGACCGGCGCGCACTATACCGGAAAACCAGACTGATGTGCCTGCTTTTCATTAAAAAGGCTGTAAAAAAAGCATAAGTAACACCTGTCGCGTGCCATACCGTGATCCTCTGATAGCCTCAAACTGTAACGCTGCAACAGCCGCAAGCCCCAGCTCACTCACCCTGCGCACAAGGACTCCCGATCATGTCTTCAAGCACCAGCGGTCGCGTCAGCCGTGAAAAACGTGGCCATATCATGTTGATCGGCCTGGACCGAGCGAACAAACGCAACGCCTTCGACCTGCCCATGCTCGATGACATGTGCCTGGCCTACGGTGAATTCGAGCGCGACAGCGAAGCGCGGGTGGCGCTAATATTTGCCCACGGCGAGCACTTCACCTCAGGCCTGGACCTGGCCAATGTGGCGACGCAGTTTGCCGCAGGCTGGAAGATCCCCGCAGGCGGCTGCGACCCCTGGGGCGTATTTGGCGGGCCGCGGGTGAGCAAGCCGGTGATAGTCGCCGCGCACGGTTACTGCTTCACCATTGGCATCGAACTGATGCTGGCCTCGGACATCAACCTCTGCGCGAGCAACACCCGTTTTGCCCAGATGGAGGTGCAGCGCGGCATCTTCCCCTTTGGCGGCGCCACCTTGCGCATGCATCAGACTGCGGGCTGGGGCAACGCCATGCGTTGGTTGCTCACCGGTGACGAATTCGACGCCCACGAGGCCTATCGGCTGGGCCTGGTACAAGAAGTGGTGGCCAGCGAGGAGTTGCTGCCCCAAGCCCTGTGGCTGGCCGAACGGATTGCCACCCAAGCACCGCTGGGCGTGCAGGCCACCCTGGCCTCCGCCCGCCAGGCAGTGATCGAAGGCCCAACAGCCGCCGCTGCCAGCCTGCACCCGACTGTCACCCTATTGATGGCCAGTGAAGACGCCCAGGAAGGCGTCATGGCCATGCTGGAGCGACGCCCGGGCGACTTCAAAGGTCGCTAAACAGAACCAACCGACGCT
>JAWWDH010000542.1:0-2316 GCA_033720015.1 Pseudomonas sp. | reverse complement strand
GCCGGCCCGGCCACCACGCACAACGGATCACTCAAGAGCAGTTGCTGGCGCAGTTCGGGGTCCGTGGGGCGGGCAATTTCAATGGCCAGATCGACCCGCCCCGCCATTAACTCCTTTTGCAACTCGGCCCAGTGCACGCTGCTGCAACGCACCTCAAGTTGTGGGGCTACCTCACGCAGGTGGGCGACGATGCTCGGCAGCACCACCGGCTCCATCTGCTCAGGCATGTTCAGGATAAAAGTGCGTCGATCACGCAGCGGGTCGAAGTCTTGCCCGCGCGTCACGCTGCGCAGCAAACCGGCCAGCGCCTCCTGAATACCGGGAGCCAGTTGCGTGGCCAGCAGGGTTGGCGCGACGCCGCGCCCCTCACGGACAAACAGGGGATCACCCAGCTGCTCGCGCAGACGATTGAGCGCATGGCTGACTGCTGACTGGCTGAGGTGCAACAAGACCGCAGCGCGGGTCAGGTTGCGCTCACGGTAAATCACCTCAAATACCCGAAACAGATTCAGGTCGATGCGATCCATCTTCGACCATTCATGCTGCTGATTCATGGTTACCCCTCTGCAATAGCACATAGCTGCAGACTAACAGCCATGCACACCGAACAAACCATGAATACCACTCATGGATAACGATGCATAAGCATCAGTTCTACCGCACTGCCAAGGCTGCCTAAGATGCCCGCAAACAAGAACACCGAGGCTCTCCCGTCATGCTTGAAAACACTTACCTCGACCAACTGGCCAGCCTGCAAGCCGCCGCATGGCCCGCCAACACCCCACGTGAAGCGCAGTACCCACACGGCCAGCAACCGCTCAGCGAGTACCTGCGCGCCTGGGCGAAACAGCAGCCCGACCAGCCGGCACTGGATTTTTACGGCCACAGCATCACCTGGGCCGAGTTGGACCGCTTGTCCGACCGCTGCGCCGCCCTGCTGGACGAACTGGGGGTTAAAGCCGGGGACCGGGTCGCGGTGTTTATGCCCAATTGCCCGCAACTGCACATCGCCTTCTACGGCATCCTCAAGTGTGGCGCCGTGTATGCGCCGGTCAGCCCGCTGAGCAAACCGCTGGAGCTGGCTTACCAACTCAAGGACAGCGGCGCGCAGGTCATCCTCTGCTTTGACCAATTGCTGCCAGTGGTACGGGCGGTGCGCGATGAATGCGCGCTCAGCCAGGTACTGAGCACCAGTCTGTCGGAACTGCACCCCAGCGTGCCAAGCATCCCGGTGGCCGACCTGCTGCTCGCGCCCAAGGTTCAGGCCGATGACGCCATCGACTTTCTCCCGGCGCTAGAGCACTGCCAGCACGCCACGCCCAGCCACCGCCCACAGCTGGATGACATCGCTGCGCTCAACTACACCGGCGGCACCACCGGCCTGCCGAAAGGCTGCGTGCACACCCACGGCGACATGCTCTACACCTGCGCCAGCTTTGTACCCGTCGCGCTGGGGCTACAAACTGACAGCGTGATGCTCAACTTCCTGCCCGAGTTCTGGATTGCCGGGGAAAACGCCGGGCTGTTGTTCCCGGTATTCAGCGGTTGTCGCCTGGTGTTACTGGCGCGCTGGGATGCCGTGGCGTTTATGGCGGCCATCGAGCATTACCGGGTCAGCCATTGCGGCTTGCTGGTCGACAGCGCCGCCGAGGTGCTCGAGCACCCCGACGTGGGCGCGTATCGCTTCGACTCCCTGCAGCGCACCGGCAGTATTTCCTTCATCAAAAAACTCACCCGCGACTACCGCGCACGCTGGCACGCGCTGACCGGCTGCAAGCTGTTTGAGTTCAGCTTTGGCATGACCGAAACCCACACCTGCGACACCTTCACCTACGGCCTGCAAGATGACGACTTTGACCTGACCAGCGCGCCGACCTTCGTCGGCCTGCCGGTCCCCGGCACCACGTTCAAGGTCTGCGACTTCAACAGCGGCGCATTGCTGCCGCTGGGCAGCGAAGGCGAGCTGTGCGTGCGCAGCCCGTCGCTGCTGCACGGTTACTGGCAACGCCCGGAAGAGTCCGCAGCAGTGCTCAAGGACGGCTGGCTGCACACTGGCGACCTCGGCCAGATCACCGAGCAGGGCTTTATCCGCTACCTGGGACGGCGCAAGGAAATGCTCAAGGTCAACGGCATGAGTGTCTTCCCCAGTGAGCTGGAAGCCATGCTCGGGCAACACCCCGCCTTGCTCGCCAGCGCAGTGATCGGCCGCGCAGATGCCAGCAGCGGCCAACGCCCGGTGGCCTTTGTGGTGCTCAAGGCCACTAGCCACGAGAACGCCGCCAGCCTGCACGCCTGGTGCAAAGAGGTCATGGCCAG
>JAWWDH010000541.1:0-2317 GCA_033720015.1 Pseudomonas sp. | reverse complement strand
GAGACGCTGGCGAGCGCCTTCTACCTGAACAAGCTGTCGCCCCCTGACCTTGGCCGGGAGATGACGGCCTATGAATTCAGCGAGCGCATGAAGAACTATCGCCGGGAGAACCTGCCCCTGTTCTCGCCCATGGAGAGTGAATACAACGGGCAGCTCTGCGAGATCTCATTCCAGCTTCTGATGGACGCCGGCCTGCTTGGTTCGCCCTATGACATCCCTGAATCCGTCAGGGGCGCCAATGTCCAGTTCAAATTCAAGTCGCCGCTCACAGCCTCTGAGGAGGAGCAAAAGCGCAACACCTTCATGCAGGTACGCGAGATGCTTGGTATGGCCGCAGAGCTTGACCAGACCACGCTGTCCGATGTCAGCCTTAGCAACGCCCTCAGGGACGCCATCGAGGGCATTGGGGCGCCGACCAGGTGGGTCGTGCCGCCTGAGGTTGCCGAGCAGCGCAAGCAGGTTCAGGCCATGCAGCAGGCCGCTGCCCAGGCTTCTGGAGCACAGTAAATGTCACAACCTCAAGAGCTTAGGGTCGCACCCCTGGACAAGCAGGACGTCCAGGCTATCAAGGCGCTTTACCGTGGCGATGCCGATGAGCACCAGCAGCGATTGGCCCTACAGGTCATTGTTAACAAGTTTTCCAGAGCACAGGACTTGCTCTACATACCGAGCGATACCCACGGGACCACGTTTCTCAACGGTCGCGCATTCGTGGGCGCTCAAATCCTGAAATGCCTCAACCTGCCGGTCGGGGCGCTTATAACAGAAGGTGACAAGAATGTTGACAATCAAGCATCTGCTGATGAATCCTGACCCCGCTCCTGCCGGTGGTGGCGATCCTGCTCCAGTTGACCCGGCCCCGGCTGATCCAGCTCCTGCCGACCCTGCTCCTGCAGGCCAGGCGCCTGCTGATACTGGCGGCACACCACCTGCTGCCATTGACCCGGAACCCATGGATCCCGCTCCTGCTGATCCCAATGCGGCATTCTTTGAGACGCTGCCAGAGGATTGGCGCCAGCAAACCGTCGAGAAGATGGGCCTGGAGGAAAAGCACCTCAATGTCCTGAACCGGTATCCATCATTCGACAAATTTGTTGAAAGCTTCTTCGAGAAGAACGATCTGATTGCCAAAGGGGCACACAAGCAGGGATTGCCAGATGATCCTACCGAAGAGCAGCTGGCTGATTACCGCGAACAGAACGGCATACCGGCCACGCCAGAAGATTACCAGCTGACACTGGATGACGGCCTTGTCCTGGGTGAAGACGACGAGCGTGTCATGCAGCCTGTATTCCAGGCAGCACATGCACATAACGTGCCAGCAAGCACGATGTCAGAGCTTACCAATGCCATGCTCAAGGGTCGCGAAGCCGAGATGGAAGCAGAGCTTGCCCAGCATGGTATCGACTCCCAGACGGCCACTAGGCAGATCAAGGACGCCTGGGGTGCTGACTACGAGACGAACAAGAACATCATTTTGGGGATGTACAACACGCTGCCAGAGGGTGTTCGCGAAAACTTCATGAAGGCCCAGCTGCCTGATGGCCGCATGCTGTTCAACTCATCTGAGTTCCTGGTCTGGTCGGCTGATGTTGCGCGCAAGCTGAACCCTGGTGCCACCGTGGTTCCGAATAGCAACAACCCGGCAGAGGGCATCAACAGCGAGATCGAGCGTATCGAAGATACCATGCGCAATGATCCGGATGCCTACTGGCGTGACCAGACTATGCAGACACGATACGAGAAGCTGCTGGAAGCCAGAGAGAACATGCAGAAACAGCAGGCTTGACAAACGCTTCAACAGGTTTAGTATCAATGATGTACGCCGGTGAAGTAGACCCCGGAAGCAAAGGAGCGGCCCCTTCATTAGGACACCCCGCAGAATTTGCTGATGGTTACCTCGAAAACCGCGAGAGTGACAAACAGTAAATTTGACTAAGCGAGGTGCTTGATATGGCTGATACTGCCTTTCAAACCAAGTACCGCAACGAAACAATCATGGGCTTCGAGAAGAGTATGTCTCTTGCTCGGCGCACGGTAACTACCGAAGCCATGATTGAGGGCCAGAAGGCTGTATTTCTGGTTGCTGATTCGGGCGGTGCTACGGCGGTTACTCGCGGCGTAAACGGTGACATTCCGACACGCCCCGATAACCTGAACCAATTCACCGCTACTCTGCAAGAGTGGCATGACGTGCCTGAGCGCACTAACTTCAACATCTTCGCAAGCCAGGGTGAGGGCCGCCGTATCATGCAGCAAACCTGCATGAAGGTCATCAACCGGAAGATCGATAAGGACATCCATTCAGCTTTGGATG
>JAWWDH010000540.1:0-2330 GCA_033720015.1 Pseudomonas sp. | reverse complement strand
GGTAATACACGTCGCCATTGCCGGGGGCGTAGTCAAAGTCTTTGTCGATCAAGGTCTGAATCATCTGGTGCATGCCGGCGATATGATCAGTAGCGCGCGGTTCCTGATCAGGGCGCAACACGTTCAGCCGCGCCTCGTCTTCGTGCATGGCGGCAATCATGCGCTCTACCAGCACTTCGAACGACTCGCCATTGTCATTGGCGCGCTTGATGATCTTGTCGTCGATGTCGGTGATGTTGCGCACGTAGGTCACATCGTAGCCGCGATGGCGCAACCAACGCGTAACCACATCGAATGCCACCATCACCCGCGCATGACCGATATGACAGAAGTCGTATACCGTCATGCCGCATACATACATGCGCACCTGGTTACCCACCAGCGGTTTGAAGACATCTTTGCTTTTGGTCAGCGTGTTGTAGATCGAGAGCATCGGGATTCCTTGGAAACCACGGGCCAGCGGGCTGGCCCGGTTTTAATCAGAGCACCTAGGTACTAGAGCCTGCGCGGATCCCGCGAGCTAGAGCGAGACAAGGCATAAATGGCCGAGGAAGCGGAGTTTACTCGTTGTAAATGAGCATTCCGAGGCCATTTATAACGCAGTATCGCCGACGCGCAGCAGATCCGAGACAGGCTCTTAAGCCCAGGAGTCGCGCAGCGTTACGGTACGGTTAAACACGGGCGCGCCCGGCTTGCTGTCCTTGATGTCGGCGCAGAAATAACCTTCGCGCTCGAACTGGAAGCGTTCTTCTGGTTCAGCATGGCCCAGCGATGGCTCGGCACGACAGCCTTTAAGCACCACCAGCGATTCCGGATTGATATTGTCGAGGAAGCTGCCGCCGTCTTCGTCCTTCTCCGGGTTGGCAGAGCGGAACAGACGATCATACAAGCGCACTTCACACTCAACACTCTCAGCGGCCGGCACCCAGTGGATCACCCCTTTGACCTTTCGGCCTTCGGGGTTCTTGCCCAGGGTGTTTTCGTCGTAGCTGCAGCGCAGTTCGACGATGTTGCCCTCGGCATCTTTAATCGCTTCATCGGCGCGAATCACGTAGCTGCCACGCAGACGGGCTTCGCCACCTGGAATCAGGCGCTTGAAGCCAGCCGGCGGGACTTCTTCGAAGTCGCCTGCATCAATGTAGATTTCACGGCTGAACGGCAGTACGCGCACGCCGAGATCCTGCTTGGGGTGGCGCGGCAGTTCGAGGTTTTCAACCTGACCTTCCGGGTAGTTGGTGATCACCACCTTGAGCGGTTTGAGCACGCACATGGCACGAGCCGCATTGGCATCCAAATCATCACGAATGGCGAACTCGAGCATGCCAACATCCACCACACCGCCTGCACGGTTGACGCCGATCATGTCGCAAAAATTGCGGATCGAAGCCGGAGTGTAGCCACGACGACGGAAACCCGAGAGGGTCGACATGCGCGGGTCGTCCCAACCATTGACGTGGTTTTCATCGACCAATTGCTTGAGCTTGCGCTTGCTGGTGATGGTGTAGTTCAGGTTGAGGCGGGCAAATTCATACTGACGCGGCTGCGCCGGAACCGGCAGCTGGGCCAAAAACCACTCATACAGCGGGCGGTGGTCTTCGAACTCAAGCGTGCAGATCGAATGGGTAACGCCTTCGATAGCGTCCGACTGCCCATGGGTGAAGTCGTAGCTTGGGTAAATACACCACTTGTCGCCGGTCTGATGGTGGTGAGCATGGCGAATGCGGTAGAGGATCGGGTCGCGCAGGTTCATGTTCGGCGAAGCCATGTCGATCTTCGCGCGCAGGGCGCGAGTGCCGTCTGGGTACTCACCGGCTTTCATGCGGGCGAACAGGTCGAGGTTGTCTTCCACGCTGCGCTCACGGAACGGGCTGTTCTTGCCTGGCTCGGTCAGATTGCCGCGGTATTCGCGGGCCTGCTCTGGCGACAGATCACACACGTAGGCTTTGCCAGCCTTAATCAGCTCAACCGCCCAGTCATGCAGCTGATCGAAGTAATCAGAGGCATAGTGCTCCTTGCCGGCCCACTGGAAGCCCAGCCACTGCACGTCGCTTTTGATTGCGTCGATGTACTCCTGATCTTCCTTGGCCGGGTTAGTGTCGTCGAAGCGCAGGTTGCACTCGCCGCCAAACTCTTGGGCCAGGCCAAAGTTCAGGCAGATCGACTTGGCGTGGCCAATATGCAGGTAACCATTGGGCTCCGGCGGAAAGCGGGTGATGATTTTCGCGTGTTTACCAGCATCCAGATCGGCCTGGACGACGGGGCGAAGAAAGTTAGCGGCGGCGACAGTTTCTGGCTTGCTCATGGGGTCCTTGATCATGCAGGTGCGCGGC
>JAWWDH010000539.1:0-2332 GCA_033720015.1 Pseudomonas sp. | reverse complement strand
TAATCAAGCGCTGGCCTATATCGAACAAGGCAGTGTGGACAGTGCCTGCAGTATCCTCAATGAAGTCATCAGTAACGGCGATGCACAGCAAAAGCAGGAAGCCCGCGAGCTGTTGGCCAAGATTGCCTAGTGGCCTCTACGGCTAGGGGGTATCCGCAGGTAATGCTGGGTTTCTCACCACTGTTGTTTGACTGGGTTGCTAGGTGAGTAGCGGCCCGCTCTCTGCGAGTCGTTCCATGTCCAATCAAAAAGCCGAAGTGGTCATCACCTATTGCACCCAGTGTCAGTGGTTGTTACGGGCGGCCTGGCTCGCTCAGGAGTTGTTGTCGACCTTTGCCGACGATCTCTGCAAAGTCAGCCTGGAACCAGGCAGCGGTGGGGTATTTCGCATCACCTGCAATGGCGTACAAATCTGGGAGCGCAAGGCCGATGGTGGTTTTCCCGAGGCCAAGGTGCTCAAACAGAAGGTGCGCGATCAGATCGACCCGCAGCGCGACCTTGGCCACAGCGATCGTCCACGCGATCTATGACTTCTGCTGAAACGGCCTTCGCTTGGCCATCTTGCTGACTGTCAGCGTGCCATGCGGGCCGAGGCGAAGATCGCCAGGATGATCAGCGCCCCCCCGGCGAACATGCGCAGCGTGGGCACTTCGTTGAACAACCACCAGGCGAAGGCGATGCCATAGACCGGTTCCAGGGCGAAGATTACCGCTGCGCTTCGGGCCTTGATCACGCGCAGGCTGGCAACGAACAGGCTGTGCGCCAGGCCGGTACAGAACACCCCGAGCATGGCCAGCCAGAACCAGTCGAGCAGGCTCAAGTCACTCAACAGTGGCCAGGCGAACGGCATGAAGCAGGCCAGCAAGGTGAGGTTCTGGCACAGTGCGGCCTGAACCGGGTCGATGCCGCTCGTGCTCACACGGTTAAGCAGCGAGAGCAGGGCGAACAGCAAGCCGGACAGAACCGCCCAGAGCAGACCTGTGGTGGCCTGGCTGGCCAGGTCGAAATTCGGCGTGACTAGAACCAGACCCAGAGTCACTATGCCGACCATGGCGAATTCACTGGGGCGCGTGCGCTCGCGAAACAGCACGCCTTCCAGTAGCACGGTAAACGCCGGAAAGCTGGCAAAACCCAGGGTGGCGATGGCCACACCCGAGACTTTCACCGCCTCGAAGAAGGTCAGCCAATGACTACCGAGCAGGATTCCGCCCACTGCCAGCAAGCCAAGCTGACGCCAGCCAATCGGTTGCCTATGGGCTTGCTTGAACAGCTGGGCAAACAGTGCCAGGGCCAGCACGGCGAACAGGCCGCGGCCAGCGGCAATGGCCAGCGGTGTGGTCAAGGCCAGCTTGCCGAAAATCCCCGAGAGGCCGAACAGCAGGGCGCCCAGGTGAATCGCCAGCAAGGCTTTACGTTCGGTCATGCCAGGCGTGCCCCGTTGGGCAGTGGCTTGTCGAAACTAGCCAAGACCACTCGGTTATCCGCGTCGTACACGCCGGTCACCAGCACTTCCGAGCGCACCCCTGCGATACGTTTCGGGGCGAAGTTGCACACGCACAGCACCTGCCGTCCGAGCAGGTCGCAGCTACGGTAGTGCGCGGTGAGCTGGGCGCTGGAGGTCTTCACACCGAGCTCACCGAGGTCGACCTGTAGCACATAGGCCGGTTTCACTGCTTTTTCGTTCGGCTCGGCCGACACAACCGTACCTACGCGTAATTCCACCCGCTGAAAGTCGTCCCACTCAATGTGCTGCATAACGCCTCCGATTTTATGGCTGTATGCAGTCTAGGGGGCGCAGTTGCTTGTGTCTGTCGCGGGAGTCTCGTGGCTTGTAGCGTTACTCGCGCAGCTGGCGCAAGGCGCGTGGGGTGCAGCCGAATTGTCGCGAAAGTGCCGCGGTAAACGCACTTTGCGAATGGTAGCCAACTCGCGCGGCGATCTCGCCGACGGCTAGTTGGCTGGTTTGCAGCAAGTGCCGGCCCAACTGCAGACGTCTGAAACGCACATACTCCATCGGCGTTTGCCCGATTTCGTCGAGAAAACGCACATGAAAACGTGCCGTAGACAGTCCGACCAGGCGTGCCAGGTCGGCGACCTGCAACGGGTGCGCGGCATGTCGATCGATATGCATGTCGATCACACTCAGCGGCAAGCGTTGGATGGCATCCAGGCAAGGTCGCTCGCTGCTGAGGCTGGCCAGCAGCAGGGCGGCGCCTTGTTCGGCGATTACCGGGTCATTGACCGGGCTGGCAGCCAGCCAACTGACCAACTGGCTCTGCGCGGGGGCGAGGTTCAGTGGGCCGGGTTGCTCGAGCAGGCGTCGGCTGGCATC
>JAWWDH010000538.1:0-2350 GCA_033720015.1 Pseudomonas sp. | reverse complement strand
CGCGATAATCGCCGATGTGGTTCTGCAACTCGTCGAAGCCAGCGTAAATGTTGGGGTAGAAGTGGTCTTTGAACTTGCCTCGGCCTAGCGTCGGCCCCGTCTGATCCAGGGTCGACCCTGCCATCGTTTTGCTGTAGAAGTCTGCCGGATAGCCGTCGCACCCCGAAGACATGTGCAGGTTGTGCAGGTGGGTGGAGATCTCCGGGCTGCCGAAGCCGACATGATCCTGCGGCAGTTCATTATGGAAACGGCACAGGATCGGTTGGCCGTACTTTGCGAAGATGGTAGCGGGCGCGGTTGCGTTTGGGGTGTCGGCAACTGTGTCGGTAACGTAGGTCCAGGCGGTCTGTGTAGGCAGGTTCGGATGGAACTCCCAGGGAATTTCCTTGGCCGTTAACTTATAGAACTCCGGCGGCCCCAGCGCGCCGATGATTTCGTCGAAACGCTGGTGCGGTTCTCGCCCGGCTTCGTCCTCAGCTTTCTTCGGTGCCGCCTCGCCACTTGGGGTCAGCACGCTGACCGGTTGGACCGGGGTTATCATCCTGGGCAGCTCCACCAGCCAGGGTTGGGTGGGCGGGCTAGGGGGGAAGACCGGCTGCGGTGTGGTCACCCACACCACCGCATCGCTGTTACGCGCGCTTAGCAGTAGCGGAGCGGCCAGGGCGGTAGCGGAGAGTTTGAGGAAGGTGCGTCTGGCGGGGCCGTCGGGTGGGTCGTTCGGAGCGGCCGACGGATTTTTTTTTCCGTTGTTGTTCATGGACTGCCTCCACATTCTTGCCTGCGATTAGCCAAGGAATGTTGATTGCGTGGGTGTGGTTCTCCTGGGAAGACGGCGCGCAATGCGCACTCCAGCACCACGCGTTTCGTCTGCCGCCATACCTGACTAAAGATGTTGGCGTGGTAAGTGTCAAAGTGATGGCTGTTTATTTTTGTATTCAATCAGTATGTTTAAGTTGTTGTTATATTTATAAATATTGATATCGATAGTGTCGACTTAGTGTGCTCTAAAGAGTGCATATAGCGAAATATATCTAGCTGATATTGGGCAAGGCGAGCTGAAGGGCTAGCGCGGCGCTTGATAAGAGGCTGTGTCCACGCAAGATGAGCCAGCGTGTCCACTGCTGCGGGCGTCCGGGCGGATAGATTTCGCCCATGCCATTGCATGCCCGTCGGGATTGCCCGGTGCACTGCAGTTCATGCTCAGTGTTGGCCCAGGAAGGCGTCAGGCGTGCTGCTCTTGGTGTGGCCAGCCTGGCTATCAGCCGTGTTCGTTGTAATTAAATCTGGAAAAACAGCATTAGCGGGTGACAAGGCTTCGGCAACAGGCTTTTATTGGGACAGCCGGTGTGACTATTGCGTTGTGGGCATGCACTGACTGCAGTGCGTCACTCTGGTCAGCTGTTTACATGGCCTTAGGCAGAGCTTTCACGGTGACGCCCGAATTTTTGGCGTAATGGTTGGTTGGATAGTCTTCTTGCACTATTTTGGTGCTTTAAATTTTTTGGTTGTTATGTAAATCCATGATTATAAAAGAATAAGTTAACTGGAAAAGAGCAGGCCCACTGGCTTGAATTTTGCGGTGCCATGGTTGATCCAGGGAATAAGGAGTACCGCATGGATAAAACGTTCTTCGACGAGATGTATCTGACGAATGGTGATTGCCGGCCGCATTATCAGGACTTTGCTCGCTGGCTGGCCGAAACACCCAAGGACGTGTTGGCCCAGCGCCGCCGTGAGGCGGCTTTGTTGTTTCACCGAGCGGGCATCACCTTCACCCTCTACGGCGACGAGCAGGGCACCGAGCGGCTGATTCCTTTCGACATCATTCCGCGCAGCATCCCGGCCAGTGAATGGCGCGTAGTCGAACGCGGCTGCATCCAGCGCGTACAGGCGCTGAACATGTTTCTCACCGACCTCTACCATGAGCAGCGCATCATCAAGGCCGGGCTTATTCCTGCCGAGCAGTTGCTGGCCAATGAAGGCTACCAGATCGCTATGCAGGGGCTCGATCTGCATCGCGACCTCTATGCGCACATTGCTGGTGTCGACCTGGTGCGCGACGCTGATGGCAGCTACTACGTGCTGGAAGACAATCTGCGCACGCCGAGCGGCGTCAGCTACATGCTCGAAGACCGCAAGATGATGATGCGTCTGTTTCCTGAGCTGTTCGCCGCCCAGCGCGTCGCGCCGATCAACCATTATCCGAACCTGTTGCTCGAGACCCTGAAAACCTCAAGTCCGCTGGATAACCCCTGCGTCGTGGTGCTGACCCCGGGGCGCTTCAACAGCGCCTATTTCGAGCATGCTTTCCTCGCCCGCGAGATGGGGGTGGAGCTGGTCGAGGGGGCGG
>JAWWDH010000537.1:0-2358 GCA_033720015.1 Pseudomonas sp. | reverse complement strand
TGATGATCGCCACATGCCGCGGCACAGCGTGTGACTTACCGTCTTTGCTCTTGTCCATGACGAAATCCAGGCCGTTAAACGGCCATCAGATCCGCTTCTTTCTGCTTCACCGCCACTTCGATCTCGGCCACGAACTTATCCGTCAGCTTCTGCACGTCGTCAGCAGCACGGCGCTCTTCGTCTTCGCTGATTTCCTTCTCCTTGACCAGGTCTTTCAACTGGCTCAAAGCATCCCGACGGATATTGCGCACGGCTACACGACCATCTTCAGCCGCATCACGAGCCTGCTTGGTGAAGCCCTTGCGGGTTTCTTCGGTCAGCGCCGGCATGGAAATCAGCAGCAACTCGCCCAGGTTGGTCGGATTGAAGCCCAGACCGGAGCTTTGGATCGCCTTATCCACTGCGGCCAGCATGTTGCGTTCAAACGCCACCACCTGCAGGGTGCGCGAATCCTTGACGGTGACGTTGGCTACCTGGTTCAGCGGGGTGTCTGCGCCGTAGTAAGGCACCATCACGCCGCCGAGGATGCTCGGGTGCGCCTGGCCGGTACGGATACGGCTAAAGGCATGCAACAGCGACTCCAGGCTCTTTTGCATACGTGCCTGAGCGTCTTTCTTGATCTCATTGATCATGGGTATCTTCCTCAATCAGAGTGCCTTCAGCACCGCCAACTACAACGTTCAGCAGGGCACCGGGCTTGTTCATATTGAAAACGCGCAGCGGCATGGCATGGTCGCGGCACAGACAAATAGCGGTCAGATCCATCACACCCAACTTACGATCGAGCACCTCATCATAGGTCAGGCGATCGAACTTCTCGGCATGCGGATCTTTGAATGGATCGGCAGTGTACACACCATCCACCTTGGTCGCCTTGAGCACCACGTCGGCATCGATTTCGATGGCGCGCAGGCAAGCGGCCGAGTCGGTGGTGAAAAACGGATTACCAGTGCCAGCGGCGAAGATCACCACCTCACCGGTTTTCAGGTGACGCAACGCTTTGCGTCGATCGTAATGGTCAGTCACGCCGACCATGGAAATCGCCGACATCACGATCGCCGGGATATTCGAGCGCTCCAGCGCATCGCGCATGGCCAGGGCGTTCATCACCGTGGCGAGCATGCCCATATGGTCGCCGGTTACTCGGTCCATGCCAGCGGCACTCAGAGCTGCGCCACGGAACAAATTGCCGCCACCGATTACCAGGCCAACCTGCACGCCGATACCGACCAACTGGCCGACTTCCAGCGCCATGCGGTCAAGCACCTTGGGATCAATACCGAAGTCTTCCGACCCCATCAGGGCCTCGCCGCTAAGTTTGAGCAGAATGCGCTTGTAGCGCGGTTGACGACCACTCATCTGCTGAGCCATTGCGAGTCTCTCCTGCGGCGTTTGAATTCTATGCGAACCTTGGGTTCGCCTTGATTGAGCGCTTCGACAGCGCCCTCAGTGATTGGTGCCAACGCCCAAACACTGCATTGCAACGCTGCGCCCTTAATTTGACAAAGAGGCCGCGCGCGTGAGCGGGCAGCCTCTTCGGGGCGACAGCGATTAACCGTCTTACTGCTTGCTGGCAGCCAGCTGGGCAGCAACTTCTTCAGCGAAGTTGTCGACCGGCTTCTCGATGCCTTCGCCTACCTGGAAGCGGGTGAAGGACACGATTTCAGCGCCGGCTTTCTTGGCCAGAGCACCGACCTTGATTTCCGGATCTTTAACGAAGGCTTGCTCAACCAGACTGGCTTCAGCGAGGAACTTCTGGATACGACCACCAACCATCTTCTCGACGATTTCGGCCGGCTTGCCCTTGATTTTGTCTTCGTTGAGGCTAATGAACACGGCTTTCTCGCGTTCAATGGCTTCAGCAGAAACTTCTGTAGGCAGCAGGAATTCAGGGTTGCTGGCCGCTACGTGCATGGCAATGTCTTTAGCCAATTCAGCGTCGCCGCCCTTGAGGACAACCACAACACCGATCTTGTTGCCGTGTAGGTAAGCATTGACCACGTCGCCTTCAACACGCGCCAGACGACGAATATTGACGTTTTCGCCAACTTTGGCCACCAGCGCTTCACGCGCCGATTCCTGGGAAGCGATCAGCGGCGCGGCGTCGGTCAGCTTCTCAGCGAAGGCTTTTTCGATGCTGCTGTTCACGAAGTTCTTGAAGTCGTCCTGCAGAGCCAGGAAGTCAGTTTGCGAGTTGACTTCAAGGATCACGGCCGACTTGCCGTCTTCAGCGACTTTGACGCTGATAGCGCCTTCAGCAGCCACGTTGCCGGCTTTCTTGGCAGCCTTGATCGCGCCGGAAGCACGCATGTCGTCGATGGCTTTTTCGATGTCGCCGCCAGCCTTGGTCAAGGCCTT